>NZ_NPDM01000001.1:1200000-1500000 GCF_002812085.1 Leptospira levettii | reverse complement strand
ATTGAATCTGCTATCCTAAAAGAGATTCCTGAAATTACAGAAATTGTATCAAGGACAGGTTCTCCCGAACTTGCGATTGAACCAATGGGCGTCGAAAAAACGGATATGTATTTGGACATGAAACCAAGATCCGAATGGAAACAATCAAAGGCAGATATTGAAAACAAGTTAGAAGAGATCATACAACGAGTTTCACCACAAGTTGCTTATGGTTTATCCCAACCAATAGAAATGAGAAATAATGAAATCATGGCAGGCATTCGAGCCGATGTTGGAATTAAAGTTTTTGGTGAAGATTTGGTAAAACTAAAATCGATTGCAGAAGATATCTCATCCAATATCAAAAACATCGAAGGTGTGGCTGATTTAAGAATTGAACAATTATATGGTTTGGAGTATCTCAGGATAAAACCAAACCGAGAAAAATTAGCACGATATAATTTAAATATAACAGATATCAATCGCATCACTGAATCATTTTCATCGGGTGTTCCTTCTGGAATCGTATATGAAGGTATGAAACGATTTGAAATAGTAGTGAAAACAGACATCAAATCTGATCCTGAACAAATCAAGAACACTCCCGTAAATGTCGGACAGAATCAATTTGCACCATTTCATGAACTTGCAGAAATTAAAATTGAGGATGGTCCAGTTCAAATTTACCATCAAAACCAAAACCGTTATGCTTTAGTGCAATTTAATATCAGAGGGAGTGATATGGTTTCAACGGTCGGAAAAGTAAAAACTGTATTAGCAGATAAAATAAAATTTCCTGCAGGTTATCATTTTACTTTAGGTGGAGAATTTGAAAAATTTGAATCGGCAACCAATACTTTGTTAGTCGTAGTACCAATCACACTATTGATCATATTTTTGATTTTATACTTTGCATTTAATGAAGTTTTGTCTGCTTTTATCATTTTTCTCAATGTTCCATTCGCCATCACTGGTGGAATTTTGGCATTGTATTTAAGGAATTTACCATTCAGCATTTCTGCTGGAGTTGGTTTCATTGCTCTGTTTGGGATCGCAGTCTTAAACGGTTTGGTGTTAATTAGTTTTATCAAATCACTTGAACATCATGGAAAAAAACTAGAAGATGCAATTAAAGAAGCAGCGATCTCAAGACTTCGACCTGTTTTAACAACAGCACTTCTTGCTTCCATTGGATTTATTCCAATGGCAATTAGTACATCACCAGGTGCAGAAGTACAACGACCATTAGCAACAGTAGTGATAGGAGGGCTAATCACAGCTAGTGCATTAACCCTCTTTGTATTACCGATAGTTTATTTAAAGTTTTTTGCGAAAAAGTCTTTCATACTTTCGAAAGAAGCATAATCTGCTTTTTCGTTGTAAGCTAGGCCAGGTAATCCATGTTTTTCAGCACCTGGTCGAGTAAATCCATGAACCGCACCTGGATGTGAAACAAACGTTACTGGAGCTTTTGCTTCGGTAATTGTTTTTACAAACGTTTCTACAACATTTTTTGGTATAAAAGGATCATCTGCTCCGTGGTGAACTAATACTTTTGTTTTAATTTTTTTTACACCTGTTACTAGATTTTTGCTTCCTAACATCCCATGAAAAGAGACAACTCCACCTTTGAGATCAGCACCATCTAATGCGAGTTCAATGACACCGCCTCCACCAAAACAATACCCAATCGCACCAATTTTTGTAGGATCAACATTTGGATTTGATTTTAAAATTTCAATCGCTTTGTAGATTTTTTTTAGGAGAATTTTAGGATCACCATTTGCACTTGAAAGTTTTCCAGCTTCCACATGGTCTTTCGCGACAATCCCTTTTCCATATACATCCATAACAAAAGCAACATAACCCAAATCTGCTAGTTGTTTTGCTCTTTGTTTTGGATATTCATTCACACCCCACCATTCGTGAATCACGAGAATTCCAGGTCGTTTGCCAGTGATACTTGAATCAACAGCCATAAACCCTTCGTATGTTTTGCCATCCAATTTATATTCTAACGGACTCAAAGTGACAGTTGATTTGACTGGCAGTTCAGAAGTCGGTAGTGAACTACACTGGAATGCAAACATCATTGCTAATAGGGAAAGGAACAGTTTCATAAATCTCCTTTTGATCCTTGAAATGGTTTAGAATCCAAAGATCAACTTTTCCATTCTTAGATATAAACTGAAGTGATGAAAGTAGAAATTTTACCTTGTTCTGAGTATAAATTTATAAAAAAAATTACCCCCATACAAGATTCTCCAATGAAACAGATTGGTTTCTTTTCCATTTAGGCATATTTTTTAATTTCGACTTATTATTTTCCGACAATCAAACCAAGACAAAGGAGACCAATTGGTTCACTTTTTCTATTTTCGCAGAGAACCGATCGGTTCACAATTTATACAAAAATGATATTTTTTTGTTAGTTGGATTTTTTTTATCGCAAGACCTTGCTTCGTTTTATCTCTTTGACCTGAGGACAAAAATGATCCAAAATAATTACTTCCAAAGCAACGAAGACTTAAAAGAACATTTCTATGATTTAATTGATTGGAATGAGATTGTACCGATTTATGAAAATCAGTTCTCCGATGCAAAACTTTATGAATCTACAAAAAATGCCAGATTAGAAATGGCTCCATCTTCTGTAGAAGAAGCAGTCGCTTATTATGAAGAGATACTCAAGTCTTGTGGTGAAATTAGCGGAATGTATGTTTCACAAGTTGCCTCGACAGTTGATGCAAAAGGATTAAAATTTGAAAATGGAGAAGTCATCCATCCAAAGGAGATGGTTGATGTCATCCAAATGTATCATGATGCTGGACTTGGACCTGCAGCCTTTAAACGTAAATATGGCGGACTCGGAGTACCTAGTATCATCAAAGCGATGATCGCTGAGATCATGTACCGATCTGATAGTTCTATCACCATTGCAGTTGGTAGTATGGGACTTGCGGCAATATTAGAAGTATGCGCCTCGGAAGAGATGAAACAGGAATGGATTCCAAAACTCATTTCAGGTAATTATACTGTCACAATGGGATTGTCTGAACCTGACTTTGGTTCCGACTTACCGAATATCACAACGAAAGCAATAAAAAATGGAGAAGATTGGTTACTCAATGGAACCAAACGTTTCCAAACGGTAGCCTGCGGTATCAATGGAAACCCAGGAATTACACTTACCTTAGCAAGAACCGGTACCCAAGAAAGTGGAGCGAGAGGATTGTCTTTCTTTATTGTTGAAAACAAAAATTACCAAATCCAAGGGATCGAAAAAAAATTAGGGATCAAAGCATCCGCAACTTGTGAAACTGTTTTTGAAAATAGCAAAGGCCATTTAGTTGGAAAAGAAGGTTTTGGTCTTGTGAAATACGTTATGGGAATGTTAAACGGAGCTCGGCTCAGTGTTTCTTCCCAAGGAACAGGAATTGTTACGGCAGCATATGAAGAAGCATTCAAATATGCTAACGAACGAATTCAATTTGGTAAGGCAATTTATGAAATCCCAGCCGTAAAAAGAATGTTAGATCGTATGGAGAGAGAACTTGCTGGTATGCGTTGTCTCATGGTGGAAGCTGCCTATTCTGTTGATAAATATTATTGGTATGAAGATGGCCGAGAAGTTTCTCCAGAAGAAAGTAAAACTGCAAAGTTTTGGGAGAAAGTTGCCAATACACTCACTCCAATTTCAAAGTATTATAACTCAGAAATGTGTAATGATTTAGTCTACGACGGATTGCAAGTATTAGGTGGTGCTGGATATACAGAAGATTATGATCTTTCTCGATTGTATCGCGATGCAAGGATTACAAATATTTATGATGGAACTACTCAAATCCAAGTCAATGCTGCAATAGGCGGAATTACTTCTGGGATGACTGGAACAGGTACGTTTCGGGCGTATTTAGACCACTTAGCAAAAGGATCAGAAGGAAACAAAACACTCGCTGAGATACGGAATCTTTTTGAATCAATTGTTGATACTTTCAAATTGATCCAAGACCAAGGAACAAAAGAAGCATATAGTTTTGAAGTAGTGGAATCAGCTGCTCGAGTGGTTATTGGATACCTTATGGAACGAAGCAAAAACAAATCCAAATCTAGACAAGAACTTCGGGCAAAATGGTGCCAAGAATTTCATAAAGACAGTTATGCGATTCTTACATCCAACCATATCAAATTAAATTCAGTATAAAAAAAAGGGCCCCCCATGATAGAGGACCCACGAGAAAGGAAAGGGAAGGTCTTCCTCCATTGCGACGGGGAGGAAGACCAAAAGATTGTTCAGATTAAGTGAGTGATACTGATTTCTCTTCAGTTGGAAGAGAAACTTGGAAACTTGGTTGGCTTAAAACGATAGAAGGTTCTAAATACTTCTTACGTTTTCCCATAACTTTATTTGCAATGTGATCAGGAAATGAATAAGCGATGATTCGTTTCCATACAGATCCAAATTGTTTCACAAAACTTCCAGTGTTATAGTGTTGTCCATACTTTGCACAAATCTCTTTTAGTCTTGGTGCAACTTCACGATAACGTTTTGCTGGCATATCAGGAAACATATGGTGCTCGATTTGATGGCTCAAATGACCTGTCATCGTATAAAACAAATTACTTCCATCAAGATTAGAGGAACCTTTCAATTGTCTTAAATACCATT
Source organism: Leptospira levettii (assembly GCF_002812085.1). NCBI lineage: Bacteria > Pseudomonadati > Spirochaetota > Leptospiria > Leptospirales > Leptospiraceae > Leptospira > Leptospira levettii. The sequence continues at coordinate 1,495,352 of NZ_NPDM01000001.1, read as the reverse complement.
GTGCTTTCGTTTCACCTGCTATTTCTTCAGTGGTAAAGGATTCTGCGTTTTCAGTAAAATGTCCGCAGAAAATCACAGCGTAAGTCCAAAGGTTTCTGATTAAGTTAGCTAATAAATTTCCTAAGATAACTTTTGGAAAATTTAAACCAGCAAGCGCAGGAAACAAAATGTAATCTTTCAACATTTGAACTTCAATTTTTTTAAAGAAAACTGCTTTGTAATCTTTCAAAGTTTTTTTCTTTCTTAACTTTTTAGGTGTTTCTAAGTATTCAACTCGGTAACCATGAGCACCAATTCCCCACTGAAAATTCATAGCAAGGAACATATTCGTAAACGGTTGCGTTAAGTGAACTGGTTTCCACTTTTGTGCTTCTGTTAATCTTGTAAAATTGTATCCATAGTCATGATCTTTGTTCAAAACGTTGGTATACGTATGATGCATATAATTATGGTAAAACTTCCATTGGTGTGCATTACAAACGATATCCCACTCAAAGGTTCTGGAATTAAACTTTGGATCATTCATCCAATCATATTGTCCGTGTAACACGTTATGACCTAACTCCATATTATTGATGATCTTGGAAATTGATAACAACAATGTTCCAGCCACAAAGGAAATTGGTTCAAAACTAAAGTGAATCAATCCTCTTCCTAAAACTTCAGTGTATCTGTAAGTCTTATAGATAAATCGGATGTGATCTGCATCTTCTTTTCCAACTTTTGACATCACTTCTTCTCGAAGTGAATCTACTTCTTTTCCAAATGCTTCTATTTCTTCTTTGTTTAATTTTTTGCTAATCGTTCTCATTTTATTATCCTATGATAAATTCTTTTCCTAATAATCTTAATTTAAAGTTCGAGTTCCAAATTGGATTCAGCACGTGACACACAGATTTGAATATTTTCTTCACCTAACTGTGACTTCTCACCATTTGATAAATCAGTGACGGCACCAGCCTGTTTTTTACAAACACATGTATGGCAAATACCCATACGACATCCGCTTTGAGGGTAAATTCCTTGTTCTTCGAGTTCATCTAGGATAGAACGTTCACCTTTCACTTGGATTGTTTTGTGACTAAGAGACAAATATACATCGACTGTCCCCTCTTTTTTCACATTCGTAAGGTTTTGACCAGGTAAGAGGAATAGTTCTGATTTAACTGGTAAACCTTCTAGAAGGGAAAGAGCCTTTGTTTGCATTGGTGATGGACCACAAACATATACTGATGTCGATTTTAGGTTTGGAACATATTGGTCCAAAATTTCTTTTGTTAAAAAACCTGATGTATACCCTTCTTTAGGAACATCAGAAAGTATGTAATGTACGGTTAACCATTGATTGTTTTTTTCTATCAAATCAATTGAAGATTTTAGAATGATATCATCTACGGAACGAACAAAATACAATAATGTCGCCTTGCCACTATAGTTTAATGCCTGTAAGTCTCTTAATATTGAATGGATGGGAGTGATTCCACTTCCACCTGCTAAGAAAAGTAATTCTTTTGGGAGTTCTTTGGAGAGAACAAATTCACCTGACGCCTCCCCTATTTCTAAAATATCTCCCTTTTTGGTATTTTGATTCAAAAAGTTTGATACCAAACCACCCTTTTGGCGTTTAACAGTGATTTGTAAATACTTGTCATTTGGATGAGAAGACAAAGAGTAAAACCGAGTGACTCTTCTTCCAGCGATTTCAACTGTCACCGGAACGTGTTGGCCTGATAAAAAACCTTTCCATAACCAGTTTGGTTTTAAAACAAAGGTTTTTGCATCAGCTGTTTCTTCTCTGATGTCGATTACTTTTGCTTTTGTAGTTGTGACAGAAAACCTAGGATTCAATTCACCCAGGAAAAAATCTGCCCATTCTTTCGGTTGGAGGAAGTTTAGAAATTCCTTCGGTTGGTTGTAGATAAAAGGAAATGTTTTCATTTTCGCCTCTTTTTCGCTTTTAAGTGAACACGTGTTCACGGAGTTATCTAATAGTGTTAACTTACGACGTTCGATATGTCAACCCAAAAGAGGCAATTTTTCCTTGCTTTTCAAAAAAAAGTGAACAATCGTTTACTCAGTTTACCACCCAAGTATGAACAAACGCGACACTCAGAAGCAAAAAACACACTCCCAACTCCTGGAAAGTGCCCTACAGTTGATGGGAGAAGAGAAAGGATTGGGGGATCTTAGCCTTCGAGAGGTCACAGCGCATGCTGGAATCGTTCCTGCAGCTTTCTACCGCCATTTTAAGTCCATGGAAGAGTTAGGGCTGCATTTAGTAGAAGAATGTGGGGAAAGGATCCAACTCATTGTCGGTGATGCCAGAAACAAAGGTGCCTACCGATCGGCGCTACAACTCACCATTGGGTATTTTTTTGACTACGTCACCCATAACCGATCCTTGTTTCGATTCATTGCTAGGGAAAGGACAGGTGGGAATCGTAAAATTCGCGAGAACATTCGGGAAGCCATGCGGAGGATTGCCCGTGAATTGGCCAAAGACATGCGAATGCCCAAATTGATTTCGATCGAAGATACATTATTTGCTTCGGAGCTCATTGTGAGCATCTGTTTCCAAATGGCATCTGATTATTTGGATTTAGCGGATGATGCACACTCTGAGATGCGAAAGTTAAAATTACAAACGATCAAACAAGTTCGTCTCGTTTTCATTGGTACAATCCGCGGTAGAAAACAAAGACACAAATAAGTTTCTATAACAACGAAGGATTCAATTCAAACTTACACAAAAAGAAATTAACTAATCTTTGTTATGTAATGGAAAAGAAATGATGATGTTCAAGCCCTCTCCCTTTTTGGAAACAGAGGAAAAAACACCTTTGAGTTGAGAGGTCAAACTACGAATGAGTTCGTAACCAAAATGGTTTCCTTTTTCAATATTTACCGAATCTGGCAATCCAACTCCATCATCTCCTACTGTTAACATGACGTTTTGGTTAGAAATGGACAAATGGATTCTGATATCTCCACCTTTCTCATTTGGATATGCATACTTTAAGGCATTGGTCAAAAGTTCATTTAAAATCAAACCTAATGGAAGAGTACGTTTTAGATCTAACCGAATGTCTTCCAGTTTCACATCAAAACGAATTTTACTAGGATTCAGAACAAAAATATCATGCAAACTGTACACTAAATCTTCAATGTATTTACGAAGATCAACAGATTCCAAGTCTTCCGATTGGTATAAATTTTCATATACCTTTGACATCGACATGATTCGTGACTGTGCATTTAAAAATGATTGTTTTGCGAGTTCATTTTCAACTTTAAACGATTCTAGATTGAGTAATCCAGAAATGATCGCCAAAGTATTTTTGACTCGGTGTTGTAATTCTTTTAATAGAACATCTTTTTCTTCGAGTGATTTTGCTAATTTACCTTCGATATCTAATATCTTTGAGACATCTAGATTAAACCAAAGGACAAATCGTTCCCCTGCAATTTCAATTGCTTGGCTAAAAACAAGAACTTCATGATGGACTCCATCAGAGTGATGGACCGACATTCTTTCCCCTGACAAACGACCATTTTCTCTATAAATTTCATTTAATTTTTCAATTTGAGCAGGGATACTCCAAGCTTTAAAATCATCTGTTTTACGACCAATCACCTGCGATTTTTCAAATCGAAAAATGGATTCCATAGCTGGGTTGATATCGAGGTAAGTTCCATCTTTAATCGTAGAGATAGCCATTGCAATCGGACTGAGTTGAAACACTTTTGCATAAAGACTTTCACTATCTTTGGGTGGAACAAGTACAGGAGATTCTGGATTTTCTCTAAAAACGATGACAATTCCATTTAAATTTTTGTTTGAACCTAAAATGGGAGAAATAGTCTCTGTAACGTTTGTTTCTCGACCTTTACTTGAGATGATGATTAAATTATTTCTTCTTTTGGATTCTAAAAATTGATCATTTCCAGTATCAAATGCATAAGAAACTCGCATACGAGATTCTGCTTGTACCAAAAACAAAAACGAAGACAAATCTTTGTTCACTACTTCATTTTTATGATAACCTAACATATCTAAGGCTTTTTGGTTAATCTCCCTGATCTGTCCCTCTGGAGTTAAAACAATGAGTCCATCACCCATTGCTTCAAATGTAATCCTAAGTTCTTTTTCACGGAATGCCAAACTTTGTTCTGCCGCATGGAGTTTTAAGGCAGATTTAATCATACATTCTACAATGTCTGGACTCGTAATTTTTGGAATAAATCCATAATGTTTTAAGTCAGCTACTCGATTCAAAATCTTTTGGTCAGAGTATCCACTTACAAATAGAATCGGAACTTCTCTGATTTCTAATATTTTTTTGGCTAATTGGATTCCATCTAACTCATCGGATAAATTAATATCCATAAGTATCAGATCAACTTTTTCCTCTGATGAAATACAATCAATTGCATCCAAAGAATTGGATACGTGTTGCACTGAATAACCTTTGATTTTAAGAAATTCTGCCTGAGAGACTGCCAAAATCGCCTCATCCTCAACAAGGAGAATGTGACCTAAACTATGTTTGATCTCGGTGGTTGGCATTGGTGGTACGGTTTCTACCGAAGCTTAAAATTAGCCCTGGGAATTGCAATCTAATATAGAATAAAAAAAAAATCAAAAAAAAACGTACGATATGCAATAAATGGAAATCAGTCCAAAAGATCATAACACCAAAATCAGCATGATAAAATTTGTTAGGTGGAACGGAATCAATCGGAAATGAAATATTTTAGCAGAATGTTTAGGAATAAAATCTATAGAATCCAATGATTGAAAGTGTTCACTATTGAAAAATTTTGATTAGATTCAAAAGAATTTTGATTCTTTAATTAAAAAATGATGTTAGTTGGCAACGAATCTGATTTTTATGAGGGAGAAAATTTTAGTATTAAGACTGATGGCTAGGAAAAGAACTTTTTAAGTCTCTTATGGTAAATCTTAGATTCAGATTGAGTTTAAAACATTTGGTACAAGATAGTCCCATCGTAATTCGAAACGAATTTTGGCGAAAAAGCCAAGTTGATTTGGTGAAAATGGATTCACCTAACTGAATGAAATGTGAGAACTATGTCTCAGGTTCAAAAAAAGCTAAATTTTCTGGACCTTCATGGATGACAATCCTACGAATTTTGCCCTCTGATTCCTTTACTTCGTTCTTCAATCCTGAATAAAACCAACGTGCTACATTTTCCGAAGTGGGATTGATCCCTTTGAAGTCTGGGTGGTCGTTGATCAGGAGATGGTCGATGGAATGAACCAGTTCCATAAGTTTGTTTCGTGCCGTTAAAAAATCGTAAGAAATTCCATCTAGTCGGATGTTCGTTTTTCCTTCTAAAAACACTTCTACTTTCCAGGAATGGCCGTGGATTGGCTCATCCGATCCATCGGCAAAGTACTGGTAAAGGAAATGAGCGGACTCAAACCGACCTTCGATGCGGACATAAAATTTCCCGTTTTCCTGGGTAAACATTCCATTGACGAATAGAGCATAGTCCAATATTTGTATAGTAATTTCCTCTCGAGGGCTCTAGAAGATGACTGAATCAACAAAACCACGCTTTTTTAAAGAAATGACTGTAGGCGAAGCAATTGCCATCCACCCTGAAGCGGGGCTTGTTTTCTCAAGTTACCACTTAGGTGGATGTTCCCACTGCTCCATCAATGAAGTCGAAACCATTGAACAAGTTTGTATGGGATATGGAGTGGAAGTAGACACTCTTATCGACTCATTAAACAACCTTTTCTCTGAAGAATAAACTTACCTCTTTACTCCCACTGGGCCTGCTTTAGGCCCCCGTGTTTTTCCTTCCTGAAAGAATAGAATCCATAGGTTTACGATGGCAAAACAGTTTGTTCGTTTCCAAATTAAGAAAAAAATCGATTGGGGACTTGTCAGTCAGGAAAATATTCTTCCATTAAACATTGGCGACATTTCCACCAAAGATTTATTAGTTGGTCTCCAAAAAAAAAGAATCAAACTCAATTCTAAATCAGAAAAACCAATCCAGAAAAAGGATGTCACCATCCTATCTCCTATTACAGCACCCTGCCAAGTTATTTGCCAAGGTGCCAATTATAAAAAACATTCATTGGAATCGGGGCTTGATCCCAAATCCAAAACATACAATTTGTTTTTTACCAAGTCGGATGTTTCCCTCACAACAGCCATCGGAAATGTAATTCGACCAAATCATGTAAAACTTTTAGATTATGAAATTGAATTGGGAATTGTATTTGGTAAGGATATCGATCTTCCCTTAGATATTCATTCTTACAATCCGAGCGAATACATTGCTGCCCTCTTCATCGCTAATGATATATCAGCAAGAGATGTCCAACTCCCACAATTACAATGGTATAAAGGAAAGTCCTATCGAACATTTTTTCCCGCAGGACCCATACTACTTGTTTTGGAGCCTGGGGATTATGAACTCATTCATTCTTTAGAGTTGAATCTAACAGTTAACGGACAATTAAGACAATCAGCAAAGGCAAACCAAATGGTTTTTCCACCGAAGGAATCCATTGCAGAGTTGTCTTCATTTACTCAAATTCGAGTAGGCGATATTCTGTTAACAGGGACACCAGCAGGATGTGCCATAAAAGCACCTGGGAAACTCAAACAAATCTTTGCCAGTTTTTTACCTGAACATAAAAAGTGGGAACTCTTTATTAAAGGTCAACAGAAAAGAATCGAATACTTACAACCAGGCGATGTAATCAGAGCAACCATTCGCACAAGAGATGGAAAAATGGATTTAGGGGAACAAATCCTTCAGATCAAACAGGGATAACTTCATTGGACAACCTAACGTACAATATACCGGGTCTTCTATTCCCAGCAATTTCCTTACTAATGCTCGCTTATACCAATCGTTTTTTTGGCCTGGCAAAACTTTCCAGACAACTACTCAGTGAATATGAAACATCCAAATCGGAAATTTTAGAAAAACAAATTCATAATCTACGTTTTCGCATTTCACTGATCCTATACGCTCAAAGCGCTGGAATCTTTAGTTTGATTCTATGCACATGTTCTATGGGTATGATTCCCTTTTATAATATCATGGCTTGGATTCTATTTGCCTCATCACTTTTGTTTATGGTGATTTCTTTAATTCTGGCACTCATTGAGATTCATTTATCAGTGATTGCCTTGGATATTGAAAGGAATTCGATTTTGAATTCTTTGCATTTAGAGAATGGAGAAAAGTGAATGGAAATTTTTCCATTCACTCATATGATTCCGATCACTAGGTGTTATTGAAAGATTACCCTCTCTAGATTATCTAAAGTATTACAATCAGCAGCACCAACTGTATTATTAACAGGTGTGACAACTCCTGTTCCAGCACTGTAATACGATCTTGTAACTAAACCTTGCCCATTGGTAGCAGTTGCATTGATCGAGAACAAACATCTGCCACTAATCGTTGGAGCTGCACCAGCATTAACAGTGGCACAACTATTTGTAGCACTGTAAGTGCCACCGGACCCACAAAGTGCAGTAGTATGTGTGCTACCCAATGAGAAATCATAACAGGAACTTCCTCCAGCATTTGTTAGAAAATTACAACTACCTCCACTACTTACTAAAGTTGGATTATTGGCGACTTGTACTCTTATGGTTCCGCCAAATGTTCCCGATACATAATAGCTTTTCACTCTAACACGATATGAGCCAATAGCCAAATTATCTTTTATCCGTTCCCTACTTGCACCAGATCCATTTGTATCTGAGGAATGTGTAACGACTGTACCTGCAGCATTTGTTATTTCCAATACCAAATCGAGTGTACTTGTAGATGTAAAGGCAGTGACAATATGATTCCCAGCGGATGTAATATTTAGACCAAAGTCAACCAAGGGACTATTTGATAATATAGTTCCATTCGATGAATTTCCATTAATGGTAATACTTCCACTAGTAGTAGGAATTGCTTTACATCTGTTAGTAATCGTAGTTTGATTTAAATTAAAGGCACTTACACACAAAAAACCAGATGCACAATTAGCATCCGAAGTGCAGGCAGCGCCATCAGTACCCGTGCCAGAACCGCTTCTAGGAGTGGCAAGTAACAACAATAATAAGGTCTCTTCTGAGGAGGATTCAGGCTTTGGGGAGGAACAATTTAGAACAAAAACAAAAAGAATTGCGAACAGAGTATATTTTTTCATGATGATTTGTAACGCACCAGTTTGGCAAAAGATTCTAAATCGTCAACTACTTTCTGTTAAACTCTCAATTAGAATTTCGAAATTCAGGATATTCTTGCTTACATCAGTCAAAGCGTTCATAAAGTTAGATTGAAAGGGAAATCCCTAGTTGAAAATTTGATTGCTAGAATATATTGGTCTCTCGAAACGAGAGAATCGCTTAATCAGTCTTAGCTGATTGAATCACTTTAGCGAAAAATAATTCCATATCTTAAAACGAAAACGATTGCTAACTCTACAAAGGAATTTTAGTTAAATTCGAATCACAATTTTCCCAAAATGAGATCCTGATCGTAAATACTGAATCGCTTCTACAGACTGTTCTAGTGGAAACACTTTGTCTACAACTGGTTTTAGTCCAGATTGTTCGATAGCTTGGTTCATTTCGATGAAGGCTTTTCTTCCCCCGACAACGAGACCTTGGATTTTTAGATTGTTCATAACAGCAGGGAGTAAATTCAATTCTCCTGATTTACCGGCGAGGATCCCAATCAAGTGGATCACACCAAACGGACGACAGGCTGCGATTGATTGTTCCAAAGTTCCAGCTCCTCCCACTTCAATGATATGATCCGCTCCGACTTTCTCTGTGATCCGACGGACTTCTTTTCCCCAATCCTTTGTTTCTTTGTAATTGATACAAAAATCAGCACCTAATTCCTTCCCTCGTTCCAACTTTTCTGAACTTGAGGAAGTGAGGATGACTTTGGCACCCACCAATTTAGCAAACTGTAAAGCAAAGATGGAAACACCACCTGTTCCTTGTACAAGGACAAATTCACCTGGTTTGAGTTGGCTATATTGGAAAAGTCCTGACCATGCAGTGAGAGCAGCACAAGGTAAGGTGGCAGCTTCTTCATAACTGAGATGATTCGGCATTCGAACAAGACCTGTTTCCGGTACGACTGCCATTTCACGTAATGTACCTGGTAATGGTCCACCAATCGTATGGCGAATTTCTGCATGAGTTGCTTCTTTAGAGATCCACTTCGGAGCAAATGTAAGAAGCACTTTGTCACCAACATTCCATTCGGTGACTTGTGAACCAATTTGTAATACTTCTCCTGCACCATCACTACATGGAACAAGAGGCAACGGAAATTTAGGATTGTACTTTCCTTCGACTACAAGTGAGTCTCTGAAATTTAAGGAAGCTGCATACAATCGTACTAAAACATCTGTTGGACCAACAATTTTAGGATCAGGGGCATCAATTATTTTTAAATTTTCGAGGCCAAATTCTTTGATCTCAGCTTGTTTCATAAAATGTATTATCCTTTCCGTAGTTTCTTTCACTCAATCATGGTTCGAAATTGATTGAATTGATTGATTTCAATATACTAATATCTAACTGACGTTATTGCCTTAATTCAATTTCTCCCTTTTCATTGAGAGGAAAAAATGGATTGTAAGCAACTTCAAATATGTGACCATCTAAATCTTTGAAATAAGCACTATACCCTCCCCAAAACACTTTTTGAGGTTCTTTCAAAATCGCAGCACCTAACTTACGCACTTCGTTTATGATTCGATCTACTTCGGCTTCAGTTTCTACATTTTGAGCTAAAGTCAAACCAGAATACTCTTGTCTATTTTGAAAAGGGATTCCAATGTCTTTTGCCAAATCCTTTTCCCCAAACAAACCAAGAACCAAAGCGCCAATTTGAAAAAATGCTACGTTTTCGTTACTCTCTTTCGATTTTTTCCAACCCAGACCCATTTCATAAAAATGAACTGCTCTGTTTAAGTCAGAAACTCCAAGGGTGATGAGATTGATTCTTGGGAACATAGATACCTGCTTTGTTCAAATATGAACTTTTTGAAAGGAAAATTTTGAATTTCAGAATTAGGATTCACAAAACGGGGGTTGTGTGGTAGAAGGAGCCATTGGGTGGCGGGTGGATAACCCCACCCAGTTCGATACGGGCGGGGACATCTACTCTAATTACAAGCTCGGATCAGAATTACTTCTTTCCCAAACCTGTCGTTTTTGCACCAACGAGGATCGACATGTTTCCTGCTGGGTGTTTGTTTTCACGCATCAATTGGTGGCACTCACCAGTTTGATCAAATGTAAACGTTTGAGCAAGAACTGGATCCACTTTTTTATCAATCACCAATTGGTTGAGGTCACGACAGTTGTCGTCGTTTGCGAAGTGTGAACCTTGCAGACGTTTTTGTCTCATCCAAAGATAACGAAGGTCAGCTGTCGCATTAAAACCCGTAGTTCCCGCACAAATCACAACCATACCACCTGTTTCACAGACAAATACGGAAGTGGGAAGTGTGGTTTCACCTGGGTGTTCAAAAACGATTTGAGGGTTTTTGCCTTTTCCAGCAATGTCCCAAATTGCTTTACCAAACTCACGTGCTTGTTTGGTCCATTCAACAAATGCTTCTGGTTTATTGATATCAGAAGTGAGCCCGCCCCAGTGTTTGAACTTGTTACGGTTGATCACACCAGTTGCACCTAAGTTTTTACAGAACTCAATTTTATCATCTGAGGATACCACAGCGATTGGAATTCCACCAGCTGCTTTTACAATTTGGATTGCCATGGCACCAAGTCCACCAGCTCCACCCCAAATTAGTACTACATCACCTGGTTTGACATCATTTGGTTTCCAGTGGTGTAACATTCTGTATGCAGTTGCGGCAACTAACATATATGCAGCGGATGCTTCCCATGTTAGGTGCTGAGGACGAGGAAGGCATTGGTGGTCTTGTACTTTACAAAATTGTGCAAAGGATCCCCAGTTTGATTCGTATCCCCAAATGATTTGTGATGGTGCATACATTGGATCTTTCCCAGAAAGAACCCATGGATCTTTTGGATCCCACATCGCACAATGGACAACTACTTCATCACCCACTTTTACATTTTTAACTTCAGAACCAACTTTGTATACGATACCAGACGCATCAGATCCACCGATGTGGAATTTTTCAGGTTCCCCTTTTTTATTCCGTGCAGCTATGACATCAACTGGGTAACCTAAGGCCGCCCAAACGTTGTTATAGTTTACCCCAGCAGCCATAGTGGCTACGAGAACTTCGTTCGGACCGATCTCCGGAACATCAATGACTTCTGATTGGAAAGAAGTTTTCGGTTCGCCGTAACGTTCCGGGCGAATGACCTGCGCGTGCATTTTTTTTGGCACGACTCCAATAGGAGGTAGTTCCCCTACTGGTACGATTTCTACGTTGCTCATAGATTACCTTTTACGATTAAGATTTATACAGTTTCTTAGAACGTTTTAAAAAAGGCATGAAATGTCAATCGCTTCCCCACTCCATTGAGAAGGCAAAGGTCCATGCAGACTGGTACAGTCTATACTCTCGATCACGTTGTAATGGATAACGGTATGCCAAACTCATATTGTATTTTTCTGAAAAATTCCAAGAAAACCCACCACTTGCTTCTGTAAAATAGGAAGGATTGTTTTTGTCTTTTTCTTTGGAATAATCCACTCCATTGTATGGATTCCGATACAATATCCCTGAAAAAAGAGAAATCTCAGGCATCAAATAATACGTCACATACGCGGAGATAAGCGTCGTTTTTTTAAATTCATACTCCGGTTCCGGTGGAGTGGCGGAGGGTTTACGCAAATAAAACGGTATCCCATCGTTGTCTTGTAAATTACTCGGTTGGGGTCTCGAAAGTGGATTGATTCCACCAATCTTAGTCACAAACGACCATTTTTCATACAGGTATCCTAGTTTGATAAATCCAGTTCCAGTGTAATAATTTCCTCCCGTGAACCGATCCGTATCAGGACCACTTGGAAATCCAACAGATCCTTCGATCACAAAAAAGTACGGTTTGTCCAAATCAAAAAACGGCTGGTATTTAAAACCTAAATAGGTTTTTCCAATCCTTGCTGCATCTTCTCTTCCTCTTTGTTGGTAATAATTCCAAGGAACGGATGCATTCAAGGCAAACCGACCATCAAAAAAATTCAACTCCGCAAACGCAGTGGTTGTGAACAGGTGACTATTCTCACGTGTAGATTGGTAATAATCTTGGGTCATCACCAAATAGTTGGTTGGTTTTTCTCGTTTCCCAGTAAATGGATCGACAAACCTTGCAGTTGCATTCGGACTATCCGACGAACCCGTGTGATGTGGAAACAAATTTCCAACTGTTACAAAAATCAAAAGGAATCCAATGACAATCTGTTTCATCTTTCGACTCCTGGGAAACAACCAGGAAAACTAAATACAATGTCTTCTGCTTGTAGGTTCTGTTGGAGGATATTGTAAAGATCCACATTGGAAACCTTAGAAATAACAACTGGATTCTCTGCCTTACCACTTAGTGTCTCTAAAAATCGAATAGGAGTACCTGAAACCGTTCTATCTTGAAATAATGATGACAAGGAAAATAGAATTTCAATATTCCCACTCCTGCCATTCTTGATGGGGATTTTGCATTTCGGTGTGATAGTTTTAGAGCCTTGGGGTAAAAGAATGGTAACTGATTTAGTAGTCCCCCCAGTTATATCCATTCTTATATAAATCTCTTCCCAACTAACATTGGCAAGGGCAACGACTCCAAGAGGCATATTGGTTACCTTTGTATTCGAAAACAAAAAACTTGCCCCTGTTTCCATTGTGCTATTAAACTGGGTGATATTGGAAATGGTACCTGCATTTAGAAATGGATAGGTTTTTCCATACAAATCGTCTGCTGGCAAATCCAAGGGAACCGTATACGGTGTATGCGTTTTGGCAACAGCGTTACTCCTTTCAGAACTTGTGGTTGAAACCCCTAGTATCTGGCTTGGTGGGTTGATCCGGTAGCTACCCGTTTCCCAATTGATGTAAGTGCTACTTTGAATTGAAATATTGAAAGATGTTGGCGAAGGGCTTGTCAAGCTAAACTGGTTGATGTTATCGTCAGCTTGGTCATCATAACTTCGCAAATTGGTTCCAATAGGAATCGTTTGGTTGTTATTGAAAAAAATTAGGTTTTGGAGGATGACTAATTTTTCTTCTTCCCGATCACCAACAGAACCAAATGTACATTGAGAGACTAGACCCAAACACAAGATCAGGGCCATATGATTTTTCATGTTAGGTGATTTCAAAATGGACTCGCAAATCTTGGGTTTGTCAAAAACTCTTCATCAGTCAGTGCTAATAAGAAGTTTACCATATCGTCTCTTTGGGAATTGGTAATGGTAAAAGCACGAATCAATGTGGAATCTTTGGCAGTATGGTTTTGTCCGCCACTGCGATAATGGTCTACTACTTTGGTCAAAGCATCCCTTGCACAATCTGTTTTGGTTTTACCACTGGTGATATTAGGATTATTTGCATTATCACACATAAAACTTCCATCATGCATGTATGGGTAAGTGACACCAATATTACGAAGTGAAGGTGCACGGAATTTTCCCGTATCAGAGGCAATTCCCGTCAGATCGAATAACCCTCGTTTATTGCTAGGTTGTCCAGCATAATAGGCATCATCATGGATTCCATTACTATGGTAAAAGAATTCCTCTTTTGCCCCACCATGAAAGGAAGTATCCGTAAAGTTAAACCCTCCGTGGCAATGGAAACACTCTGCCACTTCTCCATTAAAAAGATTCATCCCTCGGATTTCAGACGCATTTAAAGCAGATTTATTATTCCGAAAAGCATATTGATCATACTTTGAATTCCCTGAAATCAATGACCTTTGGAAACTCGCGATGGCAAATCGTACGTTCTGTTCATTCACAGCACTCTCTGCATTTCCATAGGCATTCCGAAATAAAGTTTGGTAAATCGATTTGGCTCTCAGTTTATCCAAAAAAACATTCGAAGAAAGTCCAAGTTCAATTGGAGACTCACCAAACATAGGTGCACGTGCCTGGATTTCTAAACTCGTCATCCGTGGGTTACTCCATGTCAATCGAGGCATATAGGCAACATTGGATAAATGTTGTGAATTTCTAGGATGAGCGACGTTGGTAATCCCTGTAGGAAAATCCTTTCCATCAGCGAAAGCTAGGGATTGGATATGGCAACTCCCACAAGACATACTCTCATCACCTGAAAGTATTTTTTCATTAAACAAATGCCTTCCCAGTTCGACCTTTGCACGAGACATCGGGTTGTCTGAAGGTACATTAGGTACGGGAAAACCAGGTGGTAAGTCCCAAACCCAATCCGAGGCAGTTGCCAAAATTCCAATGGCCGCCAAAAGCATATTGTCGTTGGATTCTTTTTTCTGAAAAGGCAATACATTACAATGGGAGAAAACACTCATTGCAAAACATAAAATTAAAAATTTAGACTTCATTATTTGATACCTAATCATTGTGAGTTGGTATTCATTCCATACCAACTCTTTCTATCATTTTTACTTTAAACTAAAGACTCTTTGCGAGATGGAACTATCCATTGCACCACTTGTAGCATTTAATCCAAATGAACGAATCAATGGTTGACAATTAGTGTCTGCTCCTCCAGGCATACAGGAGACATTGGTTGCACCTGGAACATGATCTTTGATTAATTGATCAAGACTCATTGAAACCGTTTGGTTATTTTGATTTGTTAATCCACTTAATGCAATATTTGCTCTATATTTATTTGCACAATTCCCATAATTGGGTGCTCCGCTGCAACTTGTTGAACCAAGATGTAAACTTGTCCAGTTTGATTGTGTATTCAAACTAAACTCGATTTTTGCATGTTTATACCCGCCAGTCCATGACCAGTACATTGCACCGTTATTTAGAGGAGAGATTTGAGTTGTTCTGTCTAAATGGTTTAATGATTCAGGTACTCCCACTGTAAATTTTATTCCAGTATAACTTCCTGCTGCGACAGTGCCAGTTACCTTAGAATTGGTCTCAGTAGTTTGCGTTGTTTCTAAATCAACCAATGTGACTCCATTTGATTGCCAAACATTGTCCGCTAAAAGTGTCACATCTGCCGTGGAACCATCAGCACGAACCATTTTTACTTCCGATACATAAAATCGAAAATCTCGAAATCGGACAGCGCGACTGTCAGCAGTTACATCTGCGTTTGTCACCAAAGTTTGTCCATTTGCCAGCGCTTCAAAATTTAAGTTTACAGGCTGTGGCAATGATAACGCGAGTAACGCCAGGGTTTGGTTATCGTTTGGTTCTGAGACCATATTACAAGATACAAAACCAAAAAGAAAGAGAGAAACGAGAATTGTTTTTAATAATTTCATAAATACCTAATATTCTAATATTATATTTTACTTCATGTGTAGCCAAATTTGGACTACAGGAATTAAATTGTGGAAATGATTTCCCTAGGTATTACGTGGTGGTCGAAGTAAGGTAGGTAATTTTCCATCCTCTAGAGTGGAAGGAGACTCAAAAACAAGATAAGAAAACAGAATTGGAACCATTAGTCCAAATGTAAAATTTGGTCTGTCCATTGTTTGGTGGTGCATACGAAGAGACATCGCATCTTTTTTCTTTTTTTCACAAGAACAAAGGTGTGCCTCACCATTTTTGGCATCATGGCAATTTGGTTTTAATGCCAATTCCTTAGTGTGAGAATGATTGGGATCATACGAGGCACTGAGGTTTACACTTTGTTTGTCGAGGAACAATTGGTCTTCGGAATTGGAATGTTTTTCCTTTTTAGATCCGTGGTTACATTTACAAATTTTAGAGTTCGATTCCAAACAATACCCGAGTAAACCACTCCCCAAAAAGAAAAATTGGGTAGTTAGTACTAAGGTTAAAAGCCCAGAAATCCATCGTATGGAGACCATCTACCCCAATCTTTCGAAGTTATACTAAAAATCGACACAATTTTTGGACAAATTTGGTGTTCGACCACCTGCCATTTGAAAACATGGTCTTGGAACCAAATGCATCCAAGCTAGAGGCCCTAAAGATGAAACGTACAGAACTGGAACGCAGGGAACGAGAACTGCGAAAGGCAGAAAAGAAAAAAATCCAAACTGGTGAGAAAGAATCCATGAGTGTGGGTGATTACATTGATTCCCTTTTTGGAATGTTTCGATACGATACAGATGAGATTTTCAATGCATCCGATGATGAAAACATTTTGGAACTGCTAGAGAACATGAAAATGGAACACCCAGAAAAACAATGGGATGTGATCATTCGAAAAGCGGTGAACAAAACCAAAGTAGAACAAAAAGAAAAAGCATACGATGCCCTGCGAAATTTAGCAGGAATCTCAGTAGCGACTGCATAATTCGTATTTTTTCCCTACAAACAGATTTACAAAGGAAGGTCATCGTCTTATACTAGTGACCTTCCCGTATGAAACAGACTCTCACCCTCATTCTGTTATGTCTCTTTCATACAGCACTTTGGGCAGACGATAGTCCTTGTCCCAACAGCAATGTGTTTCCAATTTCGACAAACCAAGGAAAACCAACTGACCTTTCCTACCATGTAAGTTTCACCTCCACCGAATCCCAAACTTCAAACCTAACAGAAGTTCAATCACTATTCAAATCGAATCTTGTTACCTCTGCCAATGGTGTAGTTCCCAATTTCGGAAATACTTCAAAACAATATTGGTTTTGTTTTGTACTTCGTAATGACTTAAATCATAACAAACGAACCATTACATTTATCAAATACCCCTTGCTTGACCAAGTTCAATTTTTCGCCTTACGTGAATCAGGTGAAGTAAACCAAAACATCCAAGGTCGTAAGTTTCCATTTCAGAATCGGGACAAAGATTACCGAGGATTTAGTTTTGAAACAGAATTATTACCGAGTGAAACTGTCACCTATTATGTAGGAGTTAAAACAGATAGTTCGGTATCGGTTCCACTTATGGTAGCAGAGGAAAAACATTTCGATACCTACGAATCATTGGATATCCTTTTGCAGGGAATGTTTTTTGGAATCGTTTGTGTAATGAGTTTATATAACTTGTTTGTCTATTTTATGGTCAGAGATAAAGCATATATTTTTTACGTAAACTATTTGATCTTTGCTGCTATTTTATTCCAACTTTCTCTTCAGGGTTTATTGCCTGTTTTATTTTTTCAGAACTCACCCGAACTTGTTTATAATGCACATAACTTTTTATATTTTTTATTCCTCTTATCATGTTTCCCAATGAGTATCACCTTCATGAATCTAAAGGAGAACGCTCCTCGTTTGTATCTAGGTTTTATGGGACTCTCGGTGATTCCAATGGTATGTTTATTGTTATTACCTTTTTTACCTTACCGTGAACTAAACCAATTTGGTGATTCGTTATCTTCCTTTTTAGCTTTTTATGCTCTATTTGTTTCTTATTATGTTTCGTTTGTAAAAAAATTTCCACCAGCTCGTTTTTATTTTTTCGGATACTTTATGTTGATCATTGGCGGATTGACCACTGTACTTAAGTACATGGGATTTTTTCCAGTAAATGTTTTTACTGAAAACGCCTTCCAAGCAGCGACTGCGATTGAAGTTTTACTGATGGCATTTGGTCTTGGTGATCGGATTTCTGTTGTTCAAAAAGAAAAAGAAAGGATCCAAATAAAAGCCGAAATCAACAAACAAAAGTTAATTGCTTATGGGAAAGAATTAAAACTCGCTCAAAAACTCCAAGAATCAACCTTACCTCAAGTTTTGCCTAAATTTCCAGGGCTTTCGATCAAAACAGGTTATTTTCCAGCTTCCCTTGTGGGAGGGGATTTTTATGACCTAACCGTGTATGGAAAACAACAAATCTGTGGTCTCATTGCTGATGTCACTGGCCATGGAGTTCCTGCAGCAATTGAAGCCGCCATGTTAAAAATTGCCTATATGCAAACCTTAGCATTTGCAAACAAACCAGGGAAAGTGTTAGAAAGTATCAACCAAGCTCTTGCAGGGAATTACAAAAACCAATTTTTAACAGCAAGTGCCATCTTTATTGATTTAGAACAAAAAGTTTTAAAAGTTGCAAATGCAGGACACCCCGCCTTATACAAGTTTAATGAAAACTCCAAGTTTATTGATGTAATTCGACCAAAAGGAAAACTAATTGGTTTTTCAAAGGAAGGATTGTATTCAGATGAAGTTCATTCCATCCAAAAAGGAGATAAATTATTATTATTCACGGATGGGATTTGGGACCTTTGGGAAAATGGTGACTCAGGAGAAGAAGCTCTTCTGGATTGGTTACTACAAAGGAAATCAGAATCTGTTGAGTCTTTGTATGGTGGGATTGATGAACACATCCGCCTGCGAAACAAAGAAGGTCCCGCAGACGACGATATTACGTTTCTTCTATTCGAAATTACTTAAATCATCCAAACAAATATACGGACTAAACGTCCGCATAAATGGCTGCATTGAGTAACCTTGAAATATTATCTAAGTTTCTGGAAATATCACGGTAAAGAAGCGCAGGCAACAGATTGTCTTTTTTCTGATACTTTTTCTTCTTCACTTTGGATTCATTCTTTTTGATGGATCGAATCATTTGGAAACGATACTCACGGCTTTGGTTACGCACTTGTGGATTCCCAAGGATATCAAATGTTTCACTTTGTTCCAAGTTCACAAGTAAGATGTCGTAATGGTGTTTGAGTAAGTCCATTTGGTCTTTTACAGAGTTTGCAAAGTTTTTATCGAAAGAAACCTTTTGTCTGTGTGATTTACGGATTTTTCTTGCGATCGATGCAAAATTATCTCCCATCTCTTCCACAGCTTTCACTCTTTCCATAATCCCCAATACATCTTTTGCATAGTTACCAGTGATCCCTGATTCTTGGACTTGGTTTAAGTAAGTTAAAACTTCCGTTCTTACTTGATCGAGTTCTTCTTCTTTTTTCAGAACTTGTCCGATTCTGGCAGCATCATATGGTTGGAGTAAAATTTGTTCGGTCAATCGAAGGAAGTCATATGTATCACGAATGATTTTTTTCGTGAATTCTACGAGTTCCACCATCGCAAGTTCTGTGGTTTTTACAGTCCCTGCTTGCAACAGTCGAATGGAATCTTTTTCTTTTCCAGTTTTGGAAGCAAGACCATCTACAATTGCACTCACCACTTTGGAAATGGTATTCACAAACCAAATGAGAATGAGAGTGTTAGTGATGTTAAACATTGTATGGAATAAAGAAATGTGAAATCTTGTAGATTCTTTATCCGTAAGTGGATCACCAGGAATTAGATCATCAACAATCCCTGTGAACATTTTAAAGAAAAGCAGAGCCCATACCACACCAAAGACATTGAATAATGTATGCGCTAAAGCTGCTTTTTTGGCATTTCGATTCCCCGGAATGGCCGCTAAATTGGCAGTGATGGTTGTTCCAATGTTTTCACCAAGGATCATACCATAGGCTGCATCAATTGGAATATAACCAGCGAATGCGAGAGTAATGGTGATCGTAGTGGAAGCAGAAGAAGATTGGATCACAATGGTTAACAAGGCTCCAATCAAAACAAACAACAAGATCGAATTAAAACCCATGTTTGTGTATTGTTGTAAGAAGGCAAAACTCTCTGGGTCTTTTGCACTATCAGGTACAGAAGACTTTAGGTAGTCCAATCCCAAAAACAAAAATCCAAATCCGATGAGGAAACTTCCCCAACCTGATCTACTTTCTTTTCTTGAGAAATTGAGGACAACCCCTGCGGCAATCGCTGGTAAAGCGAAGGAAGCAATGTTAAATTTGAATCCCAAAAAGGAAACAATCCATGCTGTGATCGTAGTACCAATATTGGCTCCCATGATGACACCGATGGCTTGTGCCAGAGAAATCAAACCGGCATTGACAAAACCAACAACAAGCACAGTGGTCGCTGAACTAGATTGAATGGTTGAGGTAATGAATAATCCACTGAAAACAGCAGACACACGATTTCTTGTCATGGAAGAGAGAAAGGAACGAAGCCGATCTCCTGCCACACGTTGTAAGGACTCACTGAGTAATTTCATCCCATAGATGAAAACCCCGAGTCCGCCTAAAACTTGAATGAGTAATGGCCAATTCATAGATATTGATATTTCCAGGGTTCAATTTCTTTGATTACAATTTGGTACCAACCTTTTATTCGGTTGCAGTATTTTTTTCCGTATATAGATTGTAATCAATATGTCAAAAACGATCAGCAAAGGAATGGTTGTAGGATTTTCCTATCACCTAAAGAACGCCCAGGGAGAAACTCTGGACCAATCAGACGAACCGCTATTATACCTCCACGGCTGGCAAAATATCATCCCTGGACTGGAAAAAGAACTAGAAGGTCTTGTGAATGGTGATTCAAAAAATGTCACTGTACCACCTGAAGAAGGTTATGGGACATATAACGAAGCACTCATTTTCCAAGTTCCCAAAACAGAACTTCCACCAGAAGCGGAGTTAGAAGTAGGAATGGAATTCCAAACAGACACACCAGAAGGTAGAATGATTCTATATCTCCAAGAAGTAAGAGATGCTGATGTGATTCTAAACGGCAATCACCCGTTAGCTGGAGAGACTCTTCATTTTGATGTCACCATCAAATCCATTCGCGAAGCAACTGACGAAGAAAAACAACACGGACACGTACATGGCCCAGGTGGACACCACCACCACTAAAAACGAAATCCTTCGTTATTTTCCCTCTGGGTCTTCTTTCAGATTGCTTTTTTTAGAAAGGGTAATTACACTGACAGAAGATTCAGAGTATTGTTGATTTTCACCGCCGAAGTAGTCCTTTCAAGCTTGCACGCTGATAGCTTTCCCAAGTTTTTCCCTGCATTTTTCTGGAGTTCTTACCAAAAATCCCGAATAGGGTCCCGACGATTGTAAATCTAGAATTCCCGAGTCAACTTTAACAAACAGGACAAAAACTATGTCAGTAAACATTTATGTTGGCAACCTTTCTTACGATATGACTGAAGGAAAACTCAATGAGCTTTTTTCAGCACACGGTGCAGTAACTTCTGCAAAAATCATCACTGATCAGTATTCTGGTCGTTCTAAAGGTTTCGGATTCATCGAAATGAAAGATGGAAAAGAAGCTGATAACGCGATCAAAGATCTTAACGGAAAAAACATCCTTAACCGTGAGATGAAAGTAAACATCGCAAAACCTAAAACTAACAACTGGAGATAATCCAAGTTTGTGAATAACCGTCGTTTAACTTAGGTTGGACGGCGGTTTTTTTATCCTTTTGGTTTTTGTGACCAAATATTCAATACCAACCTAACCATTTTTTTACCACTGAATCGAATTCCTCTTTTCATCTGAATTAGTAGAAGTTTTCACAAGGATTATCAGGTGTGAAGTTTTTCAAAAAATAAATCATACTATAAAACTACCTTATACTTAGCTTTCATCTTCTCGATTTGTTCCTCAGGAATTTGATGGTTGTTCTTTCCGCCATGCCGATTTTCGACTGTAACAACAGACAATCTATACCCATATCGTTTCGCCAAATCTTCGTAAGGTTTCATTTCCCACTCTAACGTGAATGTGTGATCGACTATGACAAAGGGATTTCCTTCTTCCAAAGCATCTTTTGTTTTGGATTCACATTCTTTGTAAGCCAAATGGTTTTTGGTATAATCAAAATGGTATTCGCCCTTTTCATTCTCAAAGTAGGAATCAATAGAAAAGATCGGTGCCCCACTTGATTCAGCAATTTGTTTAGCGAGAGTGGTTTTCCCAGAACCAGGAATGCCACGTAAAAGTAGTAATGTTTTTCCTGTGGGTGGTATCTGTGGATGAGAGTTTGGATCTGGCTCCATAACTTCCAATTTATCTGTTTGCCACTAGGAATTCCTAGTTCTTTTTCTTTCACGAGAACTTAGAAAAATCTCGCAAGGAAAACTAGAGTATGAAAGAATTGTGAGAGTTACAAGGAGTCATTTGTGTCATACGAGGCGTACAAACTTATTCATATTTTCGGAATGTTTCTTTTATTTTTGTCATTAGGTGGAGTAACCCTTTATTCCATCAATGGTGGAAAAAAATCAGATAACAAATTCAAAGCCATTGTTGCTATCTCTCACGGAGTTGGTTTACTTTTATTACTAGTTGCAGGTTTTGGACTTATGAAATTTCGGGATATTTCTCACTCAGCTCTCCCAGTTTGGATCATCTTAAAGATAGTCATCTGGCTTGCGTTTGGTGGTCTACTTACCCTAGCCTATAAAAATGCGAAATATGCAAAAATCCTTTGGTTTGTATTCCCAATTATGGGACTTTTTGCTGCTTATTTAGCTTTTTACCAACCGAGCTAAGTAACAAACATACTTTTCTCAGTGGAAGTTCTGCTGAGAAAGGTTCTCCTTTTTGATTTAAACTTTTCATCCTCATCTCATCAATATCTTCTCTATGTCTAATTGTAAAAACTCGAATCAAGGAATCTCTGTATGGAACCAACAAATACTCGTATGGAAACCGACTCTATGGGAGAAATCGCAGTCACGAATTCTCGGTATTGGGGAGCCCAAACAGAACGTTCCCTTCAATACTTTCCAATTGGACAAGACAAATTTCCGAGAGAGATGATCCGTGCTTTGGGACTTGTTAAAAAACACGCTGCGATCATTAATTCTGAACTTGGACTTTTGGAGGAATCAAAATCAAATTTAATTGTAAAAGCTGCATCCGAAGTCATTGAAGGATTGTTAGATGATCATTTTCCCCTTTCTGTGTGGCAAACTGGCTCTGGGACACAAACCAATATGAATGCCAATGAAGTGATTGCGAATCGTGCGAATGAAATGTTTGGAAGTCCACTTGGCTCCAAATCACCCATCCATCCCAATGATGATGTGAACAAAGGGCAAAGTTCCAATGATGTTTTTCCAACTGCCATGCACATTGCTTCTGCAGAAATGATGATCCATCACCTTGTACCAAATCTAAAATTCTTAGAATCGAAACTCAAAGAAAAATCTGAAAAATTCCAACACATCATTAAAATAGGAAGGACTCATTTACAAGATGCAACCCCACTCACGTTAGGGCAGGAATTTTCTGGGTATACACAACAATTGACTTATAGTTTAGAACGTATCCACCGTGTATTACCTTCTCTTTATAGAATTGCTCTCGGTGGGACTGCTGTGGGAACCGGCCTGAATACTCATCCAAACTTCCCTTCCAAAATGGCAAATGCCTTGGCTAAAGAAACAGGAATTCCTTTTGCATCAGCTCCTAATAAATTTGAAGCACTTGCCGCCAACGACTCGTTAGTGGAATTGAGCGGAATTCTAAAAACCATCGCAACATCTCTAATGAAAATTGCAAACGACATACGTTGGTTGTCTTCAGGACCAAGGTCAGGGATTGGTGAAATTAAAATTCCCGAAAATGAACCAGGATCTTCCATCATGCCAGGGAAGGTGAATCCTACACAGTCAGAGGCGCTCACAATGGTTTGTGCTCAAGTCATTGGAAATGATGTCGCTGTTAACATAGGAGGTGCTTCTGGAAATTTTGAACTCAATGTATTCAAACCACTGATTATCTTCAATGTCCTCAATTCGATTCGCCTTCTATCTGATGCAAGCCTATCTTTCGCCAAACATTGTGTTGATGGAATTGAAGCAAATGAATCCAAAATACAATCCAATTTAGAAAACTCACTGATGTTAGTCACCGCTTTGAATCCATACCTTGGTTATGACAAAGCAGCAAAAATTGCAAAACTTGCATATCGCGAAAACCGATCCTTAAAAGAAGCTGGGATTCGATTAGGATTTTTAACTTCAGAACAGTTTGATACTTGGGTAAAACCGGATGAGATGGTATGAATCTAATGATACATCAATTGATTGTAACGAATCTATCCTAAACTAATAATCATTCTTTAGGATCTATGAATTGATTTTTTAGATTGAATCTCTTTGTGAATTTTGTCCCAAAAATTACGTTTCCAATCATGTTCAACTTCAGGAATTAGCTCCTTGGGAACACCTCGGTGGGTTAAAATGAGTTCAGTACCTCCATCTGCAGTTTCTCTAAGAGTAAAAGAAGCCATAGAAAAAATTCCTTCGGGAAAATCTAACCTACGCCACGCCTGCACAATTCGTCTGGATGGTAATATATCCACTATGACCCCATTGACCTTCCCTTTCAAAATTGAAAAAGGGCTACCAACTTTTTGGCCAATGACTGCCTTTTCCCCTGTTAGAGAAGTCATCTTTTTTGAATCAGCAATGTATTCGTAGATAATTTCGGGAGAAGCTTTGAATTTTACTTTATGTTTGATTGTTTTACACATATGATTAAGATTTTATAGACAGAATAATAGTATCAGAAACAAGTTTATCGTTGTTCAATTCTATAGGCAACTGGAACTGTATTGTTTGCACCAGATGTTGCATACCCAACTCCCCCATTCAGCAATGTTGGCGTACCTGTAGTTTCGTCTACTTGAAACATATAAAAATTTGTACTTGAAGTATTGCTAACAAAACCAAATTTTCCAGTGGGATCTAAGGTAACAAACTGAAGATTTTCTCCAAATACTAAATTTGATGGTAAACTTAAACTTCCATCTGATGTATTGATATTATGTTTTCCTAATGTCGCACCTAAAATATTAACAGTATACAAAAACTTTCCAGAAGGATGCATAACAGCTCGAAAGTTATTTGTTGTTCCTGTGAATGGACTTCCTGAAAGAGATGTTAAACTACCATCTAAAGTATTTATCCTTCGAGCAATGATCACAGAAGACTGAACAACAGAATATAAGTATGTAGAAGTTGAATCAATTAAAAGTGCCTCCATATTTGGAACCCCTGTATTAAAAGGAGAACCCGCAATATTTGCCAGTGATCCATTGATTTGGTTCACTGAATATCCCATGATGGGTTCTGATCCTCCATTTCCATTCACATATAAAAATTTTCCATCTGGCGTAATGTCTAAGTGATTAAGTGAACAAGTACAAGATTGGCTAAAATCTCCGATCTTACTTAAATTTCCTGTAAATGTATTTAATTCAAATGCTGCTATACTAGCTCCAGAGAAACTCGAAACATAAAGAAATCTCCCATTTGGATGAAAAACAAAGAATACTGGATCCACTGTTGTCGTTCCAGCAGATGAATTTAACATGGACAAAACGCCTGTTTGTTGGTTTACAGAATAACTTTGAATTGTTGTTTGTCCAAATCCACCAGAGAAAGCAAATTTTCCATCGATAGAAAATTTTGCTCCAAGTGGAATATTCAATGCATAAGGAGATCCCGATACGGCACTAATGTTTCCAGTTAACAAATTTAAACCATAAGTCTCTGTGTTCGAACCTGCTGAAAAAGTTAAAAAATACCGAAATACAATAAATTCATCAAAACTATCGCTAATACCATTCGCATTTGCAATTCGTATCCGTCCTGATTTCGCACCAAATGGTACTTTTATCACCATTGTGTTTTGTGTTGATGATAAAATCTCAGCTTGTACATTCCCTGAAAAATAGATCATATTTTCGGTGGAATATTCTGAAAAATTAGAGCCGAGGAGAGTTAACACTTCACCTTCTACTCCATTCAGTTTTGAAATTGTATAAATTTTAGGTAAATTGAAAAGATACGCTGCTGTTAAAATCTTAAGTAGTTTAGAATTTTCATCTTGTTCTGGGAAAAAATATGGCTTCCAAAGTGGATGAACCATACAGAAATTTAAATTCGAAAGTAAAAATACAATGATGATTAGATTTCTCATTTATTCTGTATTCCATCTGTAATACGTGAAATAATTTATTAACTTTCAATTAATATCATCATAAAACATTCGAAATACAAATTATTTTTAAGAGGAAATACCAAATTCCGGAGAAAATGATGAGTAAAATCTGTATCGTTTTTCTTTGATTTGATTCCAAATGATCATGCTTAGAATTCTGATCATTGAGAATCGATCACAGATTTAAGAATTCAGAGTGTTGGATAATATTCGTATGATGGAAAAGTTGTGAATACATTAATCTGTTTCGTTTGACTCTTCAGGTTCTGTTGGTTCAGTTTCTTCTTCCTTAGGACCACAATTGATAAAAGGATCCAATTCTTCTTCTGTGATTTCCTCCAGGATGACTCTTTGTAATTCGCTCACAAAGTCGACCCTTCGCATCTCACAAACATATTGTTTTCCATCACTCAGATTGAGATCAAAATAAACAGCTTCTTCTGGCATTCCAAAACTAGATTCTCCCATTCGGGAAGTAACATTACATGCAAGCTCACCTATCTTACAAGAGGTGACAATAAAGTCCTTACCTACAATCGTTAACTCTGTTTTGAAATTGTCTTCTCTTGCTAAAAATGTATATGGTTTTACAAGAGTTTCTAAACTGACTTGGTAAAAACGAATATCAAACTCGTCATCACTGAGTGAACTTCGTTTCACCCAACCAACTTGATCCTCATATTTTACTTTTACATACCCTAGTTTTTTCGGTAATGGATGTGTATTTTCGATCACATCGAAAACAAGATTTTTTGGTAGGTTGGCTAGGATCTTTCCATTCGGTGTGGGTTCTTTTAAAAGTGATATTTTTTGAATGTCCAATGTCCGAAGGCTTTTACTCAAATCTAAATCAAAACGACTGACCAAAATTTCTTTCCCTTTCCAAAGGACACGATAATAAAAAACTTTTTCTGCCACTTCTACTTCAAATATTTTACCACTTCCATCAGCAAGAACAGTCACTTGGTCAAAAGCAGATGGACGATCATTCCAAATCACTGATAAATCTAATTCACGTGCATATAAAATAGAACCAGGTGAAATAAATGTCGTAAGACATGTATAATTTTTGGGACACTCGGTTGATTCGATTTTTGATGAAAGATCGGATCCATACAAAAGAGATAGGGAAAAAAGTAAGATCAAAACATATTGAAACCAATTGAATGTTTGAACCACTTTCATTTTGTTTGAATCCGACCAGTGTATCAATTGAATTCGTTCACAATTAATTTAACATTTGGAAAAAATCATTTCCCTTATCATCAACAACGATGAAAGCAGGAAAATTTTCCACGTCAATGGACCAAACCGCTTCCATTCCCAGTTCAGGAAAATCCAATACTTCTACTTTTTTGATGTTTTCTTTTGCAAGTAATGCCGCAGGTCCACCGATGGATCCGAGATAAAACCCACCATTTTTTTTGCAACTATCGGTCACCACTTTAGAACGATTCCCTTTCGCAAGAGTGATCATCGAAAAACCTTTTTCTTGGAACACGGGAACATAACTATCCATACGACCTGCTGTGGTTGGACCAAAGGAACCTGATGGCATCCCCTCTGGAGTTTTTGCAGGACCTGCATAGTACACCGGATGGTTTTTAAAATACTCAGGGAGAGGTTCACCCTTATCCAACTTTTCCTTTAGTTTCGCATGAGCAATATCACGTGCCACAACTAGTCGACCTGACAACATAACACGCGTTTTAACTGGATATTTTGAAAGAACCTTCAAAATTTCAGGCATCGGTTGGTTTAAATCAATATGAACTGATTCGGTACTAGAATCGACCTCGTCAATGGTAGGTAAAAATTTTGCTGGGTCGTATTCTAGTTTTTCTAAATAGATTCCATCCTTTGTAATTTTAGCTTTGATGTTACGATCTGCACTACAACTCACACCGAGTCCAACTGGGCAAGAAGCACCATGTCGTGGCAAACGAATGACTTTAAAATCATGAGCCAAATACTTTCCACCAAACTGAGCTCCAATTCCAGATTTCTGAGCAGCAGCCAGCATTTTTTCTTCTAATTCAATGTCTCGAAATGCAGATCCAAATTTGTCTCCCTTTGTCGGCAAATGATCCAAATATCCAGCTGATGCAAGTTTTACGGTCTTTAAATTTGCTTCAGCAGAAGTTCCGCCAATGACGACTGCTATATGATATGGAGGACAAGCTGCTGTACCAAGGTTTGATACTTTATCAGCTATAAATTTTTCGAGGGATGTTGGATTGAGTAATGCTTTTGTTTCTTGGAAAAGATAAGTTTTGTTAGCGGAACCACCGCCTTTTGCCAAAAAGAGAAAACTATACTTATCACCCGGAGTTGAGTAAATATCAATTTGAGCTGGTAAATTGGAACCAGAATTCACTTCTTCATACATGGTAAGCGGGACAACTTGCGAATAACGAAGGTTGCGGTTTACATAGGTATTATAAATCCCACGAGAAAGTGCCTCTGCATCATCCCCACCTGTGATGACATATTCCCCTTTTTTTGCCATGACAATGCCTGTTCCTGTATCTTGGCAGGAGGGAAGTTGTTTGTCTGCCGCAATCACTGCATTTTTAAGTAGTGCCATTGCCACAAAACGATCATTTGGTGTTGCTTCTGGGTCGTCTAAAATTTTGCGAACTTTTTCAAGGTGGGCTGTTCTTAGATAAAAAGAAACATCTTCCATTGCTTTTTCCGCAAGGAAGGTAAGGCCTTCTGGTTCCACTTTTAGAATTTCTTTATCACCAAAGGGGACAGTGCTTACAAAATCTTTTGTTAATAATTTGTATTCAGTGGTGTCTTCTTTTAAAGGGAAAGGATCGGCGTAAAAAAAATCTGGCATGGAAACCTCTATTTATAACTTCTAATTTCGCGGGATTCCTCGTTTCGTAAATGAATTTTTGCCACCACTGTTAGAAACATCAAGGCGAAAGTGGAAAATCCGAAGGGAAAAAATCGTTTCCAATTTCCAAAATCAGTCTATAACAATGGAAAATGAAACAGAACCTAATTTATCTATTCCTTGTTTCTGTCTCTTCAATGGTTTTTGCAGAAGGAAGAGAAATGGAACCTTCCTTACAAGAAGGAAAAAACAAAAAATCAGAATGGAGTTTGCTTTTAAAACGACAGACCTACCAATACCTTCCTTACGAATACACCTCTCTCACGGATAAAAATGAATCCATAGTTCCCACTCGTTCGAGTACTACACTCAAAGAAAATGGGAAGGTTCTCATTCCTTTTGTATTCAGTTATGAAAACGTTGAGAAAAGATTCAAAGTGGATCTTTCTTATTTTGAAATAGAAATTGTAAACGCAAACACCCTACTCTTCCAACAGTCCGCACAAGGAGGAAACTTATCACGATTTTATCTATCACCCATGGCAAGGTCTGAATTTGAACTGAACCTTTACCAAACATTTTTACCCGCAAAAGATTGGAAATTGTATCTGGGAGGTGGGGTTCGGAATATCAACCGCTACCTCTATGGAAACTACCTTGGACAAGGTACTTTTAAAGAATATTTTTTTACGTATGGTCCGCAAGCCTCTGTCCAATCAGTCTACCAACTCAGCCAAGATTTGGCACTCCACCTAACAATGGATGTATTTTACACACAAGGTACTCGATTTTTCAAACAACCAAACTTGATGGAAGACCGTTTCCAATATTCCTTGTCCACAGCTGGCACAGAAGGAATCTTTAGAGGTTATGAATGGGATGGATCTCTCTCTTATTCCTTCCATTCTAATATGAAATTTTTTGTGGGTTATAATATGATCGTGTCGAAGTTCTCTTATCTAGATTACAACGAAGTTCAATTCAGCCGGACCACAGCGAACATCGGTTCACAAAACCCTTCCGTCATTGGCGATTGGGAAATGAATGTACCAAAAAAATCAGAAAACTTTGATCGTCTGCGTGGAATGTATTTGGGAATGATGGTGAATTTTTAGAGAAATGTTGTATTCCAAGAATTCAACAAGAAACAAATGTCGGTCTAAACAGAATCATTATGGAACAAAGTGTTTTTGAACATATGGCCAAACAATACGATACCAATGATCGTATCCAATTGGCAAAACAAATTTTAGGTAAATTAGAACCTTTCCTTCACAATACAATTGAAAGTTCATTGTTAGATTTTGGATGTGGGACTGGACTTTTGGGAATCCCACTTTGTTCCCATTACAAACAAGTCATTTTATGTGACGACTCCCCTTCTATGTTGGAAGTGTCAAATTTCAAAATCAAATCACAAGGTATCAAAAATGCACATACAATGTTCCCTTCCGATTTGGTTCTGGACAAAACTCTTTTTGTGGACAACATCCTTATGTCTTTGGTACTTCTACACATACCAGATACTCAATCGATATTAAAAATTTTATATGACCATTTAAATCCGAATGGAAAATTATTCATTGTTGATTTTTGTAAAAATGAAAAGGTATCACATCCAAAAATTCATAGTGGATTCCTACTAGGAGAATTGGAATCCATCTTAAAAACTATTGGATATCAAACTGTGAACTCAAAAGTCATCTTAGAAGAAAAAAAAGTGTTTATGAACGAAGATGCTTCCTTATTTTTACTAATCGCAGAAAAGTAAAAACTTGTGAATGAAATTAATTATTCTTTGAATCCAGAGAGACCTTTAGCTTCGGTATCTGCATTCTGAAGAAGGGAACGTAAATCATCAGGGATTGGCATGGGGGCAAATATAGGAACTGATGCACTGCCTGTATTTCCGACAGGAATTCGGTTGAACAAACTCCCAATCCAACCAAAGACCATACGTATGAATTGACCATAAACTTCTTTTAGATCTCCTTTCCGAATTCCAAAAAGAAACATTCGGAAATGGCTTCCAGTATGAGGAACTGGAAAATATTGTCCAATGATATGTGCCCTTTCCAAAAATCTCCATGCAGCCAAATCATTGTTTTGTGACAAACTATCCTTATAGTTTTGGATTTCTTTTTGATAGGCAATTTTAAAATTGTTTGGCATTCTTACATTCAGTTTCATTTTTAGTTCCTTTAAGAAGAGACTAGTGTTGGGTATTCATAACTTCGAATCCAAGCTTCAGAGAAAATGGGATCTTCGTAAAAATGTTCATTTTCCTTTCCGAATCTTCTTTCATACTCTTGGATTTTATATCCATCTTGGTGGCAATGTACGGCTAAATAACATTCACTTTCATTGGTTTTGGAAATGGTCAAATCATTGGCCTCTTCAAACAAATCCAAATACCCAATCCTCCATCCATACTGACTGAGTAGAAGTGGAATTACATCTCGATACGATTTATGAGCTGTTACCGAACTAGGGCTTAAACCATGAAAATTGACAAACATTTTAAACTTGGTTCCCTTCGGTAAATCTTGAAACACTTGTTTTAATCCAATTTCCCATTCTTTTACATCTAGCTCTGTTACAAAACCAGTCAATCGAGTGATGATTAAATGGGAGTCTTTTTCCCATTTAGTAAAATATTCAATTTTCATAATCTTTAGACTCATTCATCCACCACGATTCAAAAGGTAAAACCCTTTCTCTTCCTTTTAACAAACAAAATGAAATCAAAAAGATCCTAAATGAATCCATCTTATCCAATAAATGCCCGAATTATGATTACAAAAAAATCCATCATCAATCATTGATGGATTTTTTCCAAAGAATCAATTTGGTTCATAATCAAATCCAGTAATATATTTTAGATTTAACAGAGCTTTTTCATATTCCACTAAGGCATCAATGTATTTTAATTTTGTTTCATTATAGGATCGAGTAGTATCCAAAAACTCTAGTAAGGTGGAGCCTCCACCTTTATATGCTAACTCTACAATTTTGACTGCTTGTTGAGATTTTAATAATGAAATTTGTCTCATTTGTTCGAGTGCTTCAAATCTTACCTTGATTTCTTCTTCTGTAATGGCCATTTCTTTTGCTAAGTTTAAATATAACTCTTCTCGAAATATGGCAGCTTGTTTTCTGGCTGATTCACTTTTTGCAATTTCTCCTTGGTTTCTGGAGAATACAGGTAATTCCAAATTAGCAGACATTCCATACATATATTGGTTTTGTTGCACGAGTGAATCAAATAGAATGCTAAAGTTTGGTACTGCATTTGCTCTTTGCAGTTTCATATTTGCCAATGCAATGTCTTCCGCATTTACTAATGCAAGATAATCAGGCCTTCCTTCAGTTGCTAATTTTAATAATTGGTTAGCATCAATTTGTGGTAAAAGTTTTAACGAATCCAAATTTCCAGATAACACAATATCAATTTCGCTTGGATTTAAACCAAGAAATACAATCAGTTCGTTTTTTAATTTAATATATTCAACCTGTGCAGATACTCTAGCAACTGCATATTGATCTTGTGCAACTTCAGATCTCAATAATTCTAATTTAGAAATGTCTTCTTTTTTAAATCTGATTCTGTTAATTTCAACGATATTCACTAAATTTTTATAATTTTCTTCCGCTAAGAGATAACGTTCCCTTGCTGCAAGTGTTGCTATAAATAAATTGCCAGTGGCAATTGATATTTTTCGCAAAGTTTCCAAAAATACCAACTCGTCCATTTTTAATCTTTTGTTGGCAACGTTGATCCTTTCTTCCCGTTTGTTAGCAGTCTCAATCACAAAACCTAAACTAACACCATATTGATTTCGATTTGGATCAAATTGTTTTGAAGTTGGATTAAATGGTAAAACATCGGCAACAATATTCAAAAAAGGATTTGGCCGTAAACCAGCAGTGATCCGATCTGCTTTTGTAAACTCAATTTCAAACTTTGCAATGGTAACTTGTTTGTTATTTGCAAGCGCATATTGAATTGCTTGGTCAAAACTGAATTCTTTTTTTAATTTATCATTCGCATAAAGAGGATAACAAATAACAGATACAATCAACAATTGTAATAATCGCCTTTTAATCTGATAAAAATTAATTTTTCGCATGAAGTAATTTTCTCTGTTCACTTAAATAACAAAGTAGAGGGATTGTGAAGTTTCCAATGATCAAAGTGAACAATAATCCACCCACAATCACTGTTGCCATAGGTCGTTGGATATCAGACCCAATTTCATTAGTAAGCATAGCTGGTAATAAACCTATGATTGCTGTTGTTAATGTTAAAAATCTGGGCCGAAACTGAATTTCAGAAACGTGCGATATTAATTCCTTTAAATCAGATTCATTTTTAATCTCTCTATTTTCTTTAGCATGATTAAAATTTGAGACAAATAATACCCCACCCATAATGGAAATACCAAATAACGAAATGAGTCCAACTCCAGACGAAACATTAAAGTGCATCCCTCTTAAAAAAAGAAAAAAGAGCCCTCCGAGTGCTGCAACCGGGATACTAGACATTACAAGTAAACTATCAGAGATATTATGAAACATTAAATATAAGATAAAAAGTATAATAACAAATGTTAGAGGAACGGCAACCATAAGTCGCTTACTTGCCCTAGTTAGGTTTTCAAATTGTCCTCCCCAATCAATTTCGACATCCGCTGGCAATTTGATTTGTTTTGTCACAATCTTTTTTGCTTCATTTACAAATCCACCTTGGTCCCTGCCTTCGATGTTAATCCAAACAGAAACCATTCGATTTCCATTTTTTCTGGCAATTTTAGCTGGCATTTCCTTCAATTCCAATCTTGCAACAGAAGAGAGTGGATATTTACTTTCGTATTTACTTTTGATATTGATATTTCCGATTGAGTTAACAGATGTTCTATATTCTTCAGGATACCGAACTGTTATGTTATAAATATGATTATCCAAATACAATTTGCTGATTTCTTTTCCTCCAATTGCCATTTCGGTGATATCTTGGATGTCTGAAAAATTAATTCCTGCTCTTGCCGCTGCTTCTCTATCAATGGCGATACTTAGTTCTGTATTGGGACCTTCTTGTTCAATTCCTATGGCTGAAACACCTTCTAACTTTTCTAAGGCGGATTCAATTTCATTTGCTTTTTGCCATAATACGGCAACATCCCTTCCTGAGATTTGAACAGACAAATCAGCAGCTGATCCTGTTACCGCTTCTGCAACATTATCCAAAATTGGTTGAGAAAAACTGAATTTTGCACCAGGAACTAATTTTTCAAATCGTTCCTTTAAAACTTCTAACATTTCTGCTTTTGAATGAACTGTTTTCCATTTGGAATAATCTTCCAATGTAATGAGGCCTTCAATGCGATTTGGACCAAAAGGATCTGTTCCATCATCATTTCTTCCTGATTGAGTGATCACAACTTTAACTTCAGGAAATTCACTCACCGCATCTCGTAATAAATTTGCAACGTTTGCAGTTTTGTCTAAATGGATTCCCGTTGGTAATTTACATCTAAAATTGATGGCACCTTCATCCAATTCGGGTAAAAATTCCGTACCTAATCCCATAAAAACTAAAAATACAAGTACGATCACAACCACATAAGTGCGGATTACCAATTTTTTGGAATGGTCGAGTAGAAAATGAAGTAATTGAACAAAGTAAAATCTTGCTTGGGATAATAGAAAAAATTCTTTTGTTTGGCGACGATTCTCATCTTGGAAAAACTTTGAAAAAATTACAGGTAGGACTGTGAGTGAAAATAACAAAGCTCCAATCAATGTAAATGCCAATCCAAAGGCCATTGGTTTGAATAATTTTCCTTCCACCCTTTCAAAAAGAAAAATTGGTAGGTAGGCACAAAGGATAACCACAATGGAAAAAAATACTTCTTTTTCGGTGTGGTCAGAAGAACGAAGGATGATTTCATCCAATGGTAATTTTTTTTTCGATACAGATGTAATTGCGATCGTCGTTATAATTCCTTCTATAATGACAATCGAACTATCAACAATAATCCCGAAGTCAATTGCACCTAACGAAAGTAAGTTTGCAGGTATTTCAATTAAATTCATCAAACAAAATGAAAATAATAGAGAAAAAGGAATGGTAACAGCAACTGCTAGTGCAACTCGATAATTTCCAAGTAAAAAGATCAATACAATCATAACGATTGTAATCCCTTCCATCATCGTACGAACAACAGTTTTTAAAGTATTGGATACTAACTCTGCTCTATCATATAAAATACGAATGCGGACACCTTTGTTTTTTAAGAAGCCATCCAAACTAGAGAGTTTTTCTTTTACCAATCTTAATACTTCAGATGGGTTTTCTCCTTTTCGCATCATGATGATGCCTTGGACTCCGGAATTAGTCTCAGTTCCTGATTGTAATCGATAACCTAAAATCCCTTTTGGAGGATGAGGGATCACTCTCACTTTTCCAATGTCTTTTACGTAAATGGGAACATCTTTTTTTTCAGTGACGATAATGTTTTCTATATCTTTTTCGTTTTCAATTGCGCCTAATGCGCGTACTGGTATTGCTTGGTTACCATGTTTAAATATATTACCACCAGTATTTGCATTGTTTTCTTCAATTGCCAAAACAAGGTC
Organism: Leptospira levettii; assembly: GCF_002812085.1. Lineage (NCBI taxonomy): Bacteria > Pseudomonadati > Spirochaetota > Leptospiria > Leptospirales > Leptospiraceae > Leptospira > Leptospira levettii. Next base: position 1,459,978 of record NZ_NPDM01000001.1, on the reverse strand, counting down.
TCGTAAAAAAACATTGTATTTGTCTTGGTTGATGGGATTGATTTCAATTTGGTATTCTTTGATATCACCACCAAATGTTATCACATCTGCAACACCTTGGATTTGTTGGATACGTGGAGCCAATTCCCAATCTTGGATGCTCCTAAGTTCCATCGTAGGCAAGCCGTCACCTTCAACTGCATAACGTAAGATCTCTCCCACAGGAGAAGTTAATGGACCTAGTTCAGGAACTTCTGTTCCTTCTGGCAATTGAATTGATTTTAGCCTTTCATTTACTTGGTTTCTCGCAAAATATTCATCAGTATGATCTTTAAAAGTTAACCGAATGACCGACAATCCAAAAATACTTTGCGAACGTGTTGTGGTAAGACCTGGTATTCCAGTTAACGCGCGTTCCAAGGGAATCGTTACGAGTTTTTCCACTTCAGAAGAGGCTCTACCATCAAATTTTGTGATCACAATCACTTCTGTATCGGAGACATCAGGATAGGCATCAATTTTGAGATGTGTGACTGAATAGATTCCAAAAACTGAAATCATTAAAAAGCAAAATAATACAATCGGAGAGTTTTTCAGTGAAAAAGGAATGAAACCCATCAGTAACCGAAACTTAGTCCTTTTAGTAATGTAGAACCATGAGAAACCACACGATCATTTGTTTGCAAACCAGACAAAATTTGTGTGTATTCATCTGTTTCAATTCCTGTTTCTACTTGAACTCTTTGGAATGTATTCACATCGATTTGTTTGAATAAATAACTTGTATCACCAATTAGAATGATCGATTCATTTGGAACAGACAAAGCTTCCAGATTGTCCAATTCGATATGTCCATTTCCAAACATACCAGGTTTAAATTGATTTCCTGGATTTTTTGTTATGATTAAAACTTTAACAGTACGACTGACTGGATCAATGACATCAGATATGGAATCAATTTTTGTTTCATAACGATCTCCTGGAAATGCAGAAAACTTTATGAATACACGTGTTTGTAATTTGACTCGATTTAATTTTGTTTCGGGGATATCGCCAACAATCAGAATATTGCCAGGTTTTAATTGATTTAACTTTTCGATTGGAATGCCTTGCATTCGTAATCGGTTTAAATTTTCATCCATGGATGCGACCATTTGTTGCAATTGAACATTTGCATCATTCAATTCTTTGCCCGCAGCAGCTTGGTTTTCCACCAAGTATTTCAATCGTGAATAAGACTTTTTTGCCCCAAACAGTGCTGCTTTACTTTTTAAATATTCAGAATAGATTAACGACTGTTCTTCGGTCTCAAAATGATAGGAATAATTTGTTTCTTTAGAGGAAACACAGACCACTGCTACTCGAACAGGGATCGAAAGTCCTGATCCTAAATTTCGATAAACAACGTTTGCAATGGAGATTGTAGAGGGAAGTTCACCTTCTGATTTTTTAATGATCATTCCATCTTCTAAAGTATGGAAGGTTGCTATCCGTGGACGATTCTCTTCTGATTTTTGATTGCAAGATACAAAACAAACAACCGTCAAAAAGAGAAAAAAAGATTTAGTCATAAAACATCACTTGTTTCAAACTAGGGCTTTGAGAATTGAAATCAACTTGAAAAAGTATTTTTTTCGTAAACTCTTATCCAGTCATTAGGAGTCATTTTGGAAACAAGTTCACCTATGAGTTTCCAAGGGATGTCTTCCGATTTTTTGAACCGAATGCAACTTTTCCCCATATCCAATTTGGTTTTACAATGTTTCGGGTATTCCGCTTGGAACCATTTTAATAGAGTTGGATCGGCATAGATTCCCATATGGTACAAAGCAAGTCCACTTTTCTGCACAGCGATGTGGAGAAACGGTAGGGCAAGTTCTGGGTTTACATGGTAACCAGCAGGATAGAGTTTTTTAGGTACTACATAACCAATCATCTTGTATTGGAAGGTCTCTTCAAATCCTTTTGGTAGATTTTTTTTCACGACACTTCGCAATTTGAGAAAGGATTCTTTTTTGCCTTCCGGTAAAGACTCAATGTATTCTTCGATTGACTGAAACATATTGAAACTATGGATTAAGAATGAAAATCATGAAATTATTTTTTGAAAATTTGGTTTATTTAATTTCCAAAATACATTCGGAGATTAAGCCTTCTCTTCGCTAATATTCGAAAAGAAGACAAATCGAATTACTTTTTAGCAGATACCCATAAAGGGCCGACTGCAACTAACAGTACTAAAACATTGAATATTGCATTCGAGATATTACCTGATGCAATTGATCCTGCACTGTCTAAAAAAAACCATGACATCAAACCAATTAGAACAGAAATTCTCACTTCATTCGGAGCTTTATCAAAAACGAAATGAGTCAACATCCATACATTCACTCCCCAGCCTAATAAAAATCCACCGGTTAAGGCAGATAAAAACCTTGTATCGGGCGATGAATAAGTTGTCTTTCCATCAATTGGCCAACTCAACAAATCCAATGTTAGTCTAGCAAGCTCAGAGGTTTCCGGCATAGTCCCCAAAAAGAATACAGGAGCAAACAAGGCGATGACGACAGCTGTTACCTTAAGATAAAATTTTTGAAATTCAAGAGTCATAAAAATCCTTTCAATTTAAATTTATAAATTAAATAGGAAAAATTTTAGAAAAATCTCAATCGAATATTTATGATAATTGAGATAATCACTGTACGGTCTCGTACAGTGATTATTTTCCAGCGATATTCAATATTACAGATTTTAAATTAGAAAAATATTCTCTAAGCCAAATCTCTGTTAAAATCTCAACATGAATTTGAAGATAAAAATTTTCCAAGGCTAACGAGAATAATCCATTCCATTGAGACTCAGACATTACTAATCCTAAGTCTTTTTTCCAAATACTTAAAAAAGGTATTATTACAACTTCATCTGTCTTGTTTATAATTTCATTAAATCTAGAATTGTGACGATTGATTCTTAATTGTTTATTAAACAAAAGATCTATTTTATGTTCTGTTAAAATTTCAACTAAACCAGGATCTATTGATTCACAAAACGATTCTTTTTGAGAGACAATACAACATTGCTGAAAATGGAAGTCTAATAATTGTTTTGTATAGTTTTCCAAATCGACAAACAAATAATAAAATGATGACTTAGGTTTTTCTACGATTCTTGCTAGTTTCTCGATTTTTAATTTTTCAAATCCATGAATAGAAACGAATTCATAGCCCTTTTTGATCCAATGTAATCTTGTGTCTGACATTTTTTCAATTTTCCCCACGCGCCAGCGATAGAAGCGGAAATCCTTTCCCTTGAGGGAAAGATTGGAGCGGATAGCGCGGTCGGTGATCGTAAAATTTTGATTCGCATAACCATTGCGAGGCGCCCGAAATTTTTAACAACCCATTCAATTGATCCAAACCCATTTTCCGGACATAAAAAAACCCACCAAATGGTGGGCTTTTATTAGAGAAAGGTCTCTAGGTAAGAAAATCGAATTTCTTATTTAGAAACAACTTGGAAAGTCACACGACGGTTGATCGCGTCTTTTTCATCAAAACCAGAAATTGGTTTAGAAGAACCAGCGGCTTTCGTGACAATTCTTTCTGCAGGGATCCCTTGTTTCACAAGAGCATCTTTTACAGCATCAGAACGAATTTGTGAGTAATATCCGTTTCCTTTTTTAGCACCTTCTGCTTCTTCTGGTCCAGATGCATCTGCGTGACCAGTGATTTCGATTGCGTAACTGTCAGGGAGTTTTGCAAGAGCGTCTTTGATGTAAGCAACATTGTCTTTTGCCCAAGTTTTGAAATCTTCTGCTTGGATGTCTGCTTGTTTGTAGCTAAATCCTCTGCGACGAACGCCATCTGGGTAACGGTAGTCTTTGAGTGCTACGTTGATTTCGTCCAAAAGAGCTCCATTGAGATCTCTGGAAGAAACTGCAGTTGTGTTGTCCGTAGTTGTGGACGTTTCTTTTGGAGTTTCTTTTTCTTCAGAAGACGAACAGTTCGTGAATGAAATAGAAAGACCTACGAGGAGGATGAGGCTTAAAAAAAATCCTTTTTTCATCAGTTGACCTACCTTAATGTTTCCATAGTTTAGTTCTTTTCATTAGATAACAACCGAAAATGCAAATATTTGTAACTGTTTCCGAAGATTATGACCAAAGTCGCTTAGACGTTTTCCTAAAAGACAACGCAGGAGACGATCTTAGCCGTTCTACCGTTCAAAAATGGATCGATTCTGGCTTTGTAACCAACAAAACAAAGGACCAAGTTGTCCATAAAAACGGCTATAAGGTGACTTTAGGAGAAGAGTATGTGGTGGATGTCATCGCAAGGCCACCTTCTCGATTGGAACCCATCCCGATGGACATTCCTGTTTTGTACGACGAAGAAGAGTTTATGGTGATCCATAAAAAAGCGGGGATCGCTTGCCACAGTGGACCTGGGGATGATTCCCCTTCTCTTGTGAATGGACTCCTCCACCAATTTAAGAACTTATCTGGCACTGGTGGTGAACGCCGTCCAGGGATTGTCCATCGTTTGGACAAACCAACAGAAGGGGTTCTCATCATTGCCAAAACAGACAGAGCCCATGCGGCTTTGTCCAAACTCTTCCAAGATCGACTTGTGGATAAAACGTACTATGCTTGGGTGTTACAAGCACCAGTGGAAGCCGAAGGCACCATCAGTCTGCCGATTGGTCGTCACCCCGTAGAACGTGTGAAGATGTGTGTCAGGGAAGATGGACGTATGGCCATCACCCATTACAGAACAGAAAAAATTGTCCAAACCCAAACAGGTAGAAAGTTTAGTTTGATGAAACTCGGTCTTGAGACGGGGCGAACCCACCAAATCCGTGTTCATATGGCAAAAATAGGATGCCCTGTGGTTGGGGACAGTTTGTACTCTAGGTCAGCAAAAGATTACACACAGTACGGACTCCTTCTGTTTGCCAAAAAATTAGATTTCCCTCATCCCTTTGTACCAGACAAACGTATTGTTGTGGAGCTTGAGTTTCCCGAACGATTTAAGATCTTTGAACGAAAATGCCCTAGTTACTAGGGTATCGGTGAGTGCAAAATTGTTTGAAATTGTGATTCGATTCCGATTGTTAAAACAATTCCTTTTCCTTTTGATCCTCTTTACCAGCTTTCATCTGTTCTATGATGTTGTGTATGAAAACCATTTGGGAGAAGGAACAGATAGTGATGTATTCTATCCTTATTTGTTTGCACGGGATGTTTGGACTGGGGGGTTAACGGGCATTCGTGGTTGGAACCTTCCTCCTTGTACCTATCTTTTTCCAGAGATTCTCATCGCAATTTTGTTATATCCCGTGGTTCCCTCTGTGTATGGGTTCCATTTGGTTTTTGGATTTATTTCCTTTGTTTTGCCCTTTACTTTTGCCAAACAATTGGGAATGCCAAAACGATACTCCTATTTAGTGGCACTTGGGTTTTTGGTTTTGGCAGGTTTTGATCCCAATTTACTCGGGCAATTTTATTTGCCGGGTTTCCATGCCATGATCTTTTTCTTTGCAACCTGGACTTTGGTTTTATTAGAACAATGGAAACAAACAAATGGTAAGGTTTGGTTTCCATTTTTATTCCTCATGACCATGGTTTGGGTATCCGAGTATTGGTTTTTTGTCAATATCGCTCCCTTTTTGATTTGTTATGCTGTCGTTCATTTACGATGGAAAAGCCTTGGTCCAATCAGCATTGGTCTCTTGGGAATGTTACTTGCAAAATCGATAGGAAAGGGACTTCGTTTTTTCGGAATTGGTATGATCGGAACAGATAATTTACAATTACTCTCCAAACTCAATTCCACCTTCCATACCTTTGTCTTAAATCCAAGTGATGTTTGGCAAGGTCTCGTACATTCCATTACAAAACATCCCCTTCTATCGGAATGGTTCCAATGGTATTTACTCATCGGAATAATTTACCTCTTCATTGCATTGGTAAAGGATCATAAGAAGGATTTTTTTCTTACATTGATTTTGTTTTTATCCCCTTTCATCACTGTAATTTTTTTGTTCCTCATCGAAACAGAACTTAACATACGTTATCTGTATTTTTTACCATTTGGGATTATATTTTTTAGCTCTCGGATTTTGGAACGGATCCCTCTTTTTCGTTTTGGAATTCCGATCGTTTTGGTGATTGGTTGTTTTCTATTTTACATAAGCAAACATTCAGAACTCGTCGCCAAAGTGAGAGAAGGTGAGGAAAAACGAAAAAACCGAATGGAGTGTTTGTCAGAGTTTGATCCAAAAATTCCAGGTGCCGCCACCTACTGGCCCATCAAATACAGTTATGTGTTTTCGAACAAACGGTGGACTCTCGTTCCTTTCACAAAAGACGGTGTCTACTACCCTTGGATTGCCAATACCTCTTGGGATGGAGATTTCAAAAACCAATCCTTTGATTCATTTCCATGGGGTGTGACGGAAAACAAAGAAAATTTGAAAGACTGGAAGGATGTGACCATCACAAAAGAATGTGAAGGTTGGTATTTTTTTCGAAGAAATGAACTCTAAGCAAATTCTCAACCCAAGAATTCGATTGATTCTAGTTTTCCTTAGATCAGTTTGGGTCGTGTTATGATAGTTTATCTTTCTGATCCATCCCTTTGGCTTGCCCTACTCACCTTAACTTCCTTGGAAATCGTATTGGGTATTGATAACATCATTTTTATTTCGATCCTTTCCTCCAGGTTACCCAAATCCAAACAAAAAAAAGCAAGGCAAATTGGATTGATACTTGCGATGGGAACACGGATTTTACTTTTATTTTCCCTATCATTTATCATGAAACTCACCACTCCACTATTTACGATCATTGAACAAACAATCAGTGGAAGAGACATCATACTCATCTTAGGTGGACTGTTTCTCATTGCAAAATCCACAACAGAAATCCATCACAAATTAGAAGGTGACTCAAATATTGGTGATGATTCCAAAAAACAAATTTCTTTCACTCAAGTGATCCTTCAGATTTTGATTTTGGATGTTGTCTTTTCATTGGATTCAGTGATCACCGCTGTTGGAATGACAGACCAACTAACGATAATGATTGCAGCTGTGGTATTATCAGTTGGATTTATGTTATTATCAAGTGGGAGTATCTCTGACTTTGTAGATAGACACCCCACCATCAAAATACTTGCCCTTAGTTTTTTGATTTTAATTGGTGTAGCATTGTTAGGTGAGGGGCTAAGATTCCATATACCGAAAGGATATATCTATTTTGCGATGAGTTTTTCTGTGATCGTAGAATTTTTAAATATGAAATTACGTTCCAAGTCGGAAAAACCAATCACATTAAGGGGAAAATGAATATGAAACGGAAAGAATTTATCAGACGAACTGCACTTACAATGAGCATCGCACAACTTCCATTATTCGGAGAATCAAACGATGGAAAAGAGAAAGAAAATATAACAAATGAAATCACATCTCCTTGGTTAGAAGCAGAAGATTTGGAAGATTACAAAACATTGGTTTCTGCGTATCTTTCAAAACCCACCGAACTAAAATTACAAGGGAATTGGTCAGTTGGTAAGATGTTTGCCCACTGCGCACAAAGTATTGAATTTTCAATGAAGGGATACCCTGAAATGAAATCATCTCTCTTCCGAGGGTCAGTTGGAAAAATTGCATTTTCCGTTTTTGCTTTCAAAAACAAAATGAACCATGGATTGGAAGAACCAATTCCAGGTGCTGAAGACATTGACAATTTAACAGAAATCAAAGTGGGCGCCAAAAGATTGTTACAAGCGATTGACCTTTTTACCAAAACACCAGAGTCTTCTTTACGACCTCATTTTGCATATGGAGATCTTACGAAGGAAGAATATGACGTGGCTCATACTCTACATATCAAAAATCACATGGAACGTTTGTTAAACTAAAATCATTTCGATCTGTTGGCACAAATCATCTGCTTTGTACATTTTAGATAAATAAGCAGATACGATTGTTTCTAAGCCCTCTTCTTCAAGAAAGGAATTTCCGCCAGAAAGAGGTGCATCAGAACTAATCAGGATGATGGGAATTTTTTGGTTTTGATTTCGTTTTCCTTCCCATTCATGAATCAAAGAAATACCATTCATTCCTGGCATGTGTAAGTCGGTTATGATAAGTGATGGTGTGATCCTTGCCAAATGAGAAAGAGCTTCTTCCCCATTTCCCGCTTCGATTACAATCCACTGGTTCCTTCGCATTACTTCTGCTAAATCGGATCTAAAATTACCAGAATCATCAACAAGTAGTACAGATTTGGTGCTTTTGGATAAGGAAATCTCAAATGAGGAACCAACGCCAAGAACTGATTTAATCCTCAGTTTTCCAAAATGTGCTTCTAAGATGTTCATACATAATCGTAAACCGAGCCCAGTTCCACGTTCGCCAGCAGTTCCTGGGGTACTTTTGATATTTTCTTCCCCAGTTAATTTATGGATCTGTTCCTCACTCATACCAAGACCACGATCACGAATTTCAACAGAAAGCCATTTCCCTTTGAAAGAAACACCCAACCAAACTTCAGAATTGAGGTATGAATATTTGATGGAATTTGTTAGGATATTTTTAAACACTTCTCCAATCAAAGTTCGATCGGCGATGATTTCTGCTTGGATTGGTGTGTCTTTTTGGATTCGAATTCCTTTCAATGTTGCCAACGGTTCCACTGATTCAATGATTTCGTTTAACAATTCATTCACTGAAAATCGAGTTTGCATGAGTTTGGTCCCAAATGCATCAAAACGACTTACATCCAAAAGTTGTTCTAACATTTTCAAAGATTGGGTCACACCTGTTTTACAAATCTCTAAAAATTTCTTCTTCTCTTCTTCTGATGTTTCACTAAAACTAAAATCAATTACATCCAAAATTTGGTTCACACTATTGAGCGGCGAACGTAAGTCATGCGAAATTAAAGAAACAAAATTAGCTTTCCATCGGTTTGCCTTTTCCAATTCAGCAGTACGAGCTTTTACTTTTTTCTCAAGTGCTTCTTTTCTTTTATAAAGTTCTTTCGAGATAGACTCAGATCGTTTATAAACTCGAACCAATCCAAATGTCACACCCAGTGTTTGAGGAATGATAAAAAAATACAAAGAAAATAATCCCATGGGCCTAAACCCAAAATTTGGATGGGAGATTAAAATGATATCAATGACACCACCGAGTACTGCAAGAAACAAACTAAAAAAATACAATTTGCTTTCTTTTCTCTGGAAATACAATGCGAGAGAAACCGAAAACAAACCAATCAGAACAAAAATCGCAGAAAGATATTCAAAATAATAACTGATTAAAGCTAAATGTTTTACAGGTGTTAAAATTGATACCAATAGAAATGTAAGTGAGTATACTTTTAGCAATACTAACATTTTTTTAAAGATACGCATTTGCGCTAAATTTAATAATACACTCCCACCATAAAACAAAACGATCACAAAACCAATTCTTGAAAATCGAAACAACGGGATACAGTAATCATCCGAAAAAAAGTTAAAGAGAATTCTTGTTTCTGTTAGTGTAGCACTTAGAATCAAAATTCCCAAATACACAAAGGACATTCGTAATGCATTTTTTTCTGATCGATTGATCAAATAAACTAACGCATGATAAATGGAAAGGATTCCCATAAAAATCAAAATGATACAAGACGCAGAATGGTAATTGTTCCAAACCTGAATTATATTATGTAATTTTCCAAATCGAATGATCCCATGAATCCCTGCGAATTTATGCGAGTAGTTGGATATATGGATCACCAAATCTACTTTTTCTTTACCATTTAAGATTGGTACTATTTTGGTATGAAAGGATGGTACATGGGTTTCACTGTTTTTACCAATGGTTCCATTTTCAGCGACCAATGTCCCGTTTGCATATATTTTGTAAGCACTATGTAGTACGGGTACGAGGAGAGCATAAGGCTCTTGGGTGGATTCACCTTCTGGCAAAAGAATGGTCAATCGATAGGTTGCATAACCAAAACTTGGATACTCTTCCCCATCTTCATTCTGTTGGGAAAACCAGGGTACACCTACTTGCATATAAGATCGATTGTTGGGTGAAGGAGCGTTTGGATCTAAAAATTCATTCCAGTAAAATTCCCACTTCCCAATGAGGTTCACTGTGTCCTCTGTAAACTTAAGATTTCGGCCATCCAAAACACCATCTTTTGCGAGTAAGGTTGGGGAGAGTTCTAAGTGGCAGGAAGAGGTGAAGAGGAGAACCAATCCAAAAATTAAGGGATAACGACAAAATTTTACTGAGGCAGAAAAAGATTTTTGGATAGATGAGAAGGAGACTCTGAAAATCATAAGGTTGTGGAATCCGTTAAAATCGCCATCTTAGAAGACCATTCCGTTGTCACTGAAGGAATCATATCTATTCTGAAATCCAATCCTTTCTTTTCTCTTGCCGGAGAATTTCGAACTGCCGCCGATTTGTTTCAATTTCTAGAAACAAATCCAATCGATGTTTTGGTTCTCGACATCGATTTACCAGATCGAAATGGAATCGATGTGTTAAGAGAGATCAAAGAAAAACACCAACCCACAAAGGTCATTATTTTTTCCCTTCATGGTAGCCGAGTGTATGTCGAAGACGCACTTAAGTCGAAAGCCGATGGTTACATGCTCAAATCAGACCCCATTTCCAAACTTCCAGAAGTCATCCAACTTGTGATGAAGGGTGGGTCGTTTGTGTCGGATGGTGTGAGTAAAGTGCAACTTCCGTTTTCTGCATTCCAAATGGAAATTTTGAACTTACTTGTCCAAGGTCTTTCCCAAAATGAAGTGGCTGACCGCATCCAAAAGTCTCGTAAGACTGTAGAGTATCATTTGAATCAGATGAGGACAAAGTTTTCTTGTAAAAATAATAACGAACTCATTTCGAAATACGAAAAAGAAATACAAAAATAGCGATTTCGTGATTTTCCATTCATATGTTTCGACTAAAGTATACCTATGAAACATATCTATCTTTTACGGCATGCGAAGTCCGAATGGGATTTGCCGTATGAAACCGATTTGGACAGGTCCCTCTCTCGAAGAGGAAAAGAACAGTCCAAAGCGTTACGTGAATATTTAAAAGAAAGTCGCTTTGAATTTGACCAATGTTTGGTCTCACCTGCCGAACGAACTCTCAAAACCTATTCCTCCCTTCGGAAGGAAATTTTACGATTTCCGAAACCCGAGATTCGAGAATCCATTTACGATGCGGACAAAGAAGATTTATTATTTGTTTTGCATGGTCTTTCAACTAGCACTCGTTCCGTTTGTCTCGTAGGTCACAATCCAGGTTTGGAAGCTTTTGGATCTGCTCTCGTATTGGGTGACATTGACAAATCCCTTTTCCAAAAATTCCCAACGGCATCCTTTCTCGGACTGAGTTTTTCTGACGATTCTTGGAAAAATCTTAGTTGGGGAAGTTGCCAATTAGTAGTATTCTGGATTCCTGGGCAAATAGGAAAAGAATGAAACCACTCTATTCAGAAGAACGAATCCATCACCGTGTAGAAGAATTAGCGCGGGAAATCTCTCGAGATTTTTTAAGTAAGGAACTTGTAGTCATTGGGATTCTCAATGGTGGCTTTATCTTTACCGCTGATCTTTGCCGGAGTATCGCTATCCCACACGAAGTGGACTTTATGGCAGCATCCTCTTATGGAGATGGGATAACTTCTGGTGACTTCAAAATCACAAAAGAATTAAAAAAATCTGTGCATAACAAATCGGTTTTGCTTGTCGAAGACATAGTGGATACGGGAAAAACTTTGGAATATCTAGTGACTGAAGTCCAAAAACAAAATCCTAAGGAACTAAAGGTTGCGGCTCTTTTTTGGAAAAAGCAAAAGGCAAACCCACACATCATTGTTGATTATCCCGGATTTATCATCGAAGATGATTTTCTTGTTGGATATGGACTCGATTACAAAGGTAAGTTTCGCAATTTACCGTATGTTGCTAAGTTAGAGGGCACGGATTGAAAAATTCTATCATCAAACAAAAATTTGACACTCTCAAATCATTCCCAGTACTAAAACCAGAAATTTTAAAGCTCGCAGAAGATTATGTTCAACATGCGGATGATTGGAAATTACTTCGAGTAAACCCGCTAAAATTTGCAAACGAACACAAATTAAGCGAAAATGATTCGGTCGATTTTTTTGTGCACGCAGCCAAAGTTGGGCTTTTTGACTTTGCTTACAATCTGATTTGCCCGATGTGCGGAGGAATCGTTCACAGCCATCACAAATTGGATGAAATCGAAGGAAAGGAATTCCATTGTGTTTCTTGTAATATTGTAGTTCCTACCCTCCTCGACGACCAAGTCGAAGTTGCTTTCCAAATCCATCCATCTCTCCAAAAAAATGAAATTGATCCTTTTGTAGATTTAGAGAACTACTTTCGTTATTTTTTTTCTGAAAACTTTGATAAGTCTGCAGAGCTAAGAAACTGGATCCAATCAACTATCAAAGATTATGCGAAACTGAAACCTGACGATTCTTACACCTTTTCCTTTGAAGCAAGTTACGGAGGACTACAAGGCCATCTCATCCAATTTGTAAGCATAGATCGAAATGCGATGTGTCTGTTTGCAGTGGATCCAAACCTTCCACCTGCGAACCAATCGTATTTAGTAGATCTGATGGAAAGTGGAATGAAACCAAATTCGATCTCCATTCCTAGAGGCAAACACCAATTTACAATCAACAACCGTACCCGATTCCAAATTGGTCTGAATGTCCTCATACCCAATCCCAAAGAAATTGACCGAATTGCGAAGGAATATCCAACTATTCGCCATTCCTTTCTCACAGCCAAAATGTTACTCAATAACCAATCGTTTCGCGATTTGTTCCGGATCCAAAAACTTTCCCCTGACTTAAACCTAAATGTAAAATCACTCACCATCATGTTCACCGACTTAAAAGGTTCTACCGAAATGTATGACACAGCCGGTGACATCTTTGCTTATAAACTTGTCCAAGAACATTTTCGGATCCTAACAGAGATTGTGCGAAAGTTCAAAGGAGCCATTGTCAAAACCATGGGGGATGCCATTATGGCAACATTCTCGACTCCTACAGAAGGACTCCTCGCTGCACTGGAAATGATGGAACGGATCGATACCATGAACCTAGAGTGGAAAAAAGAAGGTTACGAAATTGGGTTAAAAGTAGGACTGAACGAGGGATCTGCATTAGCAGTTGTCAATGATGAACGTCTCGATTATTTTGGACAATCCGTCAATATAGCAGCACGTGTCCAAGGACTTGCGAAATCAGGAGAAGTCTGGTTAAGCGAATCGGTTTGGAATGCTACAGGACCAGAAGAGTTAGTCAAACAACATGGTTATAACTATCGCAAACAAAAAGCAACATTAAAGGGTGTAGGCACACCTGTTCCTGTTTTCCAATTAAGTCGAAGTCAATTAAAAGCAAATTCCAAATGGAAACAACTTTTTAACAAAAGATAAGGAACCAATACTTATAGTAAATTCGATAATCACCAATTGGAATTCCGGTCCTTATGAAACAGGAATGGAGTATTCCTATCCTAAACAAATTGTGTAAGTTATGCGAATTAAAATACTTTCTTCATTCGCTGGACCACAATACGGTTACTCTGATGCCTGTGTCTCACCTTTGTGAGGTGAGACACAGGTCATTAGGATCCTTCATTCAAGGATTACCAGATAAAGAGAGAAGGTCTCCGACCATTCGCACCATTTTGAGTCACAACAAACAATTTACCATTTGCAGAATTGATTAAAGTTTCTGGAAACGTACCAGAATAACTACCTTGTCCTACAGATATATCTTTATGATTACAATTTGATCCATCAAAATCACATCTAGTTAATCTTGGTTTGTGTTGAATATTTTGATCTTGGTAAACAATCAATATTTTCTGATTAATCAAATCAAGAGATGAACTCATATATCTGTGACTTGTTAAGATAGATGAATTATAAGAAACATCAACATAACTACAATTTGCACCATTTAAATCGCATTGCACGATGCCAGGTTTCCCACCATCAGAGGTTCCTACTCCAATATTGCCTTTATGGACTGCTACCATCATTTTTTGACGATTCAAATCAATGTTGAGACTTGGAAAAATCAGAGAAGATTGTCCAACTGAGATGTCGGTATGTGTACAATTTGTTCCATCTAAATTACATCGAAATAAACTTAATTTCGTATTGTTATAAGTAACAACTAACATTTTCTGATTCTTTGTATCCACTTTGAAACTTGGATAAAATGCGGAATTCGCTCCTTGTCCTGCTGAAATATCGGTATGATTACAATTGTTACCATCTAAATCACATCGAAATAAACTGAGTTTTCCATTATTTGCATCATTGATCGTGACAACCAATATCTTCTGATTTAAATCGTCGATGATCAGTTTCGGACCATATTTGTGGGAAGCAGAATCACCAGCGGAATTTGCACCTTGCCCCGCTGAAATATCGGTATGAGTACAATTGCTACCATTTAAATCACATCGGTATAAACTTGGTTTGTTTTCGTTTGCACCATTCCTTGCGACCACTAGTAATTTTTGATTTTTGAAATCGATTTTAGCATTCGGATTGCGACCCGAATTGGTTCCTTCTCCAGCAGACAAATCAGAATGTGTGCAGTTCGTACCGTCTAACTCACATCGAAATAAACTTGGTTTTCCGTTATTCGCATCATTTACCGTGACAACTAAAAGCTTATTGTTAATGATATCCAAGTTGGCAGATGGAATTGCACCAGAAATCGATCCACTTCCTGCAGAATTACCACTTTGTCCTGCTGAGATATCCACGTGGATTCCAGTATCACTTGTACCGGGAGGTGTAGCAGTTGTTAATGCACTTGCTTCCAACAAAGAAAGAGCACTTGTTCCTAATTGATTGTTTACAGCCACTCGAAAGTAATACAAAGTTCCACCAGAAAGACCCGTAATTGATGCGTTAGGATCTGAGACTGGACCAAAACTTGTCGAAGCGCTTGTCACACCAGGACTTGTGCTATAGTACACAGTGTAAGTTTCAGCACCAGTTACAGGCCACCACTGCACTAAAGCACTGGTTCCGCTTGCTTGTGCTTCTACGAAAGCTGGCGGATTCGGTGGACCTACTTGGAAAATTTGACTTCCTGTTGTACTTAAGTTTCCTGCCAAGTCTCGAGCTAAGTATTTGATTTGGTTACTTCCATTGGCAAGGGCCACTGGCGAGGAATACACAATTCCATTCGTTACGGCTCCATTGGAATCAAAACTTGGTTCCGATCCGTTTGTTGTATAAATGATTTTGTCACATCCACTTCCACTCGTGTCAGAACAACTAAGCACCAGTTGGACTCCAGAAACAAATGGCCCCGCACCTGCGGGCGACGTCATCGTTACCAAAGGAGCCGTTGTGTCTTTACTAATGGTAATGGAAGTAGACCCAAAATTACCAACAAGGTTTGCAACACAAATTCGAATTGTATTATTCCCTTCAGAGAAATGAGAGTTTGAAATCGTAGATGTTTTCGCGGAAGATGCTGTCACATTGCCTACGACATTGGCATTATTACCTGTTTGGGTTAATGCCGTACCATTAGAACAATTGGAACCTCCCACACGAATTTGGTAAGTACCAGATTGATTACTTTGCCAATTAATGGATACATTCGATGTTCCATTGATGGCAACTGTATTAGAATTTACTGTGATAGTAGCTACTTGTGTATCGACTGTATAATTTTGAGAACTCACGGCAGAAACATTGCCCGCTTTATCACGAGCCACAAACTTTGTATAGGTGACAGATGCATCTGACATCAAAATTGCGGATGTATATAAAACACCACTTATCACCGCTCCCGTTGTTCCTTGCAAGGAAGGATTGGAAGGGGCAGAACCAACTTGCACTGCATAGGCGATTTGTTCACAACCGGAGCCACCTGTGTCAGTACAGGATAAAGAAACAGAGGTCGATGTTGAATAACTTCCACTTCCGGGACTTGCAGAAACAACCGGTGCCGTATCATCTCGGCGAAGTGCCAAGGAAACAAATCCAGTGAGTCCATTCGTACCAGTCACACAAATGCGAAAAGATTTATATCCTTCACCCGTAAAGTGAGTATGACTCAGTGCTAATGATTGGCC
Organism: Leptospira levettii; assembly: GCF_002812085.1. Classification (NCBI taxonomy): domain Bacteria; kingdom Pseudomonadati; phylum Spirochaetota; class Leptospiria; order Leptospirales; family Leptospiraceae; genus Leptospira; species Leptospira levettii. Next base: position 1,443,812 of record NZ_NPDM01000001.1, on the reverse strand, counting down.
TAGGTTTGCAGTAACATTGCCATTGGAGATGATCACACCAGATTCACAAGAACTGCCTTCACGAATTGTGAAAGATCCTGAACGGTCAGATATCCAAGTGATCGTAGAAGAATTGATGGCTCCCACATTTGCACTTACGGAATCTGATGTTTGACTTACAATCGAAAGAGCGGGGACTTTTATATCAATCGTATAATTTAAAGTAATTGGAGCAGAAATATTTCCCGCTAAGTCACGACAAATTGCTTGTAACGTATGCGTTCCTTCTGTGGACAAGGATATGTCCTTTGAAGATTTTGTAATGATGGTTCCATTTTTTGGTATAAAACTCGGATTGGAAACATCCAAAGTATACACAATCGCACCTGGAGCTCGATTGTCTGTACAGGAAAGTGTCGTCGTTTGTGTAGATGAAAATGTTCCCGTTAACAACGAACTGGTGATAGTTGGAGGTGTGGTATCGCTTAAGATGGTTACAATTGTTGTATCGTTAGCTGCTCCATCACCATCCGTATCAAATCCCAAAGGATTTCCATTGGCATCCACAATAAGAACAACTGGATTTCCTGATCCACCAGGAGCTGTTGTGAGAAATCCAGGAGGATTTGGACTGATGTAATAGTCAGGAATTCCGTCCCCATTGGAATCCACAGCATCTGGCAAATTATCTCCATTTGTATCGATCAAAATTAAATTTGGAGTATTTCCTCCCGTGAGATTGATTCCATCAGAGATTCCATCTCCATCTGAATCCACCAAGGTTCCATCGATCTTTCCTTCTCCAGAAAGATCAATTTGTGTTCCGGGGCTTAAATCTTGAGAAGAGGATGATGTGGATCCTCCGAGAAGTCCAAGTAGAAATCCAAAGACACTAAAATCTGTTTGTTTTCCACCATTAGGCAAAAACAAAAAACAGTTACTGGTAAATAGAAGTAAGAATATAAGAGAAAGGAAATGACGGTAGATTTGCATTTTTTTTAGCCTAAATTAAAGAGTGATTCAGATTTTCAGATCTTCTATCACAGATATATGCTTACAGCATAATTCAGTGACCGTATCAAAATTTTTCAAAAATACCGCTAAAAACGTTCTCAAAACGACTTTGCACCGTTTTTAACGGTTTAGACTTTTTTATGGACTCAATTTGCAATGGGAAATAATCATTAGCAAGTGTTTGCTGGACTTTTACATCTGAAGGACAAAGATAGAGTTGGCAGAAAATAGTTTCGGAATCTAAAAGAAAAAACGTCTTCTTTCAAAGAAGGTGGGAGGGGTGAACTGATTCATTCACCCATATTCTAATTTTCAAATGGAATTCAAGTTGAGAAATTTTTAGTCTCTCAACTTATAATTCCCTTACTTCACTGGCTCTGCTGATACTTCCACTTCAGGCAAAGAAGACCTGAGATACCCGGATTGTAACACAGCCACCTGCCCTTGTTCGCTTGTGAGATATGTTACAAAGGCATCAATTTTATCTCCTTGGTCAGTTTTATAGATAATAAATAATTCACGTGCTAGTTTGTATTTACGATCATAAACATTACGAATGGATGGAGTCACAAATGGTTCATCCTTTGAAGAGGTTTTTGCATACTCAAGTGCTTTTAACTTATCTTTATGATCCACTAGAGCAGAACCCATTCCCATATAACCAATGCTATTTGGATTTTCTTGGATGTACTTTGCCATTTCAGCATTGTCCTTCACAATTTTGGCATTGGGTGAAAACACATTGGATTTATAGGTATTAAATTCTTTATCACCCAAATCCCTTCTTTTTAAAATATGATTTTGAAAGTAGTCTTGTGTACCAGATTTGTCATTTCGAATTACGATGGAAATAGGTGCATCTTGGCCTCCCACTTCTTTCCAGTTTTTGATTTTTCCTGAAAAAATATCAGATGTTTGGACCAAATGGAGTTTGGAAACAGGATTGTTTAGATTCACAACAAGTGCCACTCCGTCGTAAGCAAGACGAACAATTTCCAAGTTTCCTGTTTTTCGTAAATCATCATACTCAGCTTGGTTGAGCGCTCGCGAAGAAACTGCCATATCAATTTCTCCTTTTCGCAATCGATCAATTCCAGATTCCGAACCACCACCTTCGACTGTTACACGAACGTTTGAATTGACTTTCTCATATTCAGTACCCAAAAATCGCATCATACTATTCATGGTTTCTGATCCAGCCACTTTAAGGGTTTGTTTGTCCTTACATGCGACAAAATTAATTGTAATCAAAATGTAAAAAAGCAGAGAAAGGTTTTTCATCGTAAATCAGGTAAAGCCCAAATTCAATCCTCCGTCAATCGCAAAAACCCGTTGTTTTTTCCAAAACCCCTCTCAGTTTTTCGAAAAAAACCCCGATCTTTGCAAAGTGAAGACCAAAGTCCATTCGCTTCTCATTTGTTTTGTAACAATCCTACCATTCTTGGATTTGTTTGCAGGCCCTTCTGAAAAAACCCAGTTCCAATGGAAATGGACCAACAACCAAGTTTTGGAACTCAATGAATACCATGATGTTTTCTTTCGTGTAGGAACAAAAACAGTGGAACGAGAAGATAAAAACCGGGTTGTGATGAAAACCAAACAATGTTCGCAAGACTCTTGTTTGGTGAACGCTTGGTTTGATACTTATTTGAGGTATGGTAAAACTTCGGGACCTTTTTGGAAGGACAAAGAATTTTTATCCGATTTTACACTCTTTCGAAATGGTCGTTATGAAGTGCCAAACGAATTTATCATGCCGAACCTTCGAAGTTTTCCTTCCTTTCCTGAAAATGCGGTTTCGGTATCCGATGTTTGGAAATTACCAGCAGAAGAGTCCTTTGACTTTTCGAGTGAACGCATCCGAGTCAAAGTCACTCCCGAATATACCTTCCAAGGGATTTTTCCATGGAAAGAAGGGAACTATTCTGGCAACTGTGAAAAAATCACTTACACCTATCCTATTTTTTATACAAAAGCTGAATCAGAGAGAATGGCGCCTAACGTTCCTTATAAGATATTTGGATTTGCAACAGGAACTGTTTTTTTCAATGCAACCAAAGGTGTTCCTGAATTTAAAGAAGTTAAACTTTCTTATACCTTCATTTATCCAAATGGTACAGTCCAAGAAGCAAACTTTCATATCAAAGGAGTATATTTTTTACGAAACCAAGTAAATGCAAAAGATAAAGAGTCCATTCGCGAAGATATTCTAAATGATTTGATTGTTGGTTATACGAAAGATGGATTGCCAAACGGACTTCGGATTACGCCTGCTTATCGTCCAGGGAATGGAAAACCAAATGCAAATCCAAATGGGATCGGCGAGCCAACAGGAACTCTCATCACAAATCAAAATCCAGATTTAAATTCTCCTTCCAAACTCATACCCGATGGAGAAGACCCAAACAAAATTGCAGAACAATTACCAGTAAAAGTTCGTACTTCGGAAGATGGGATCGTGTTTTCTTTGGATTCCATTTTATTTGATTTTAATGATAGCAAAATAAAACCAGATGCAGAATCCGCAGTTGCCAAAATTGCAGAAATTTTAAAAAAATACCCAGATCGTGAAATCAGAGTTTCTGGTCACACCGACAATATTGGGAAAAAAGAATACAATCAAAAATTATCAGAAGAGAGAGCAAAGTCCGTTTTACACTCATTAGTTGATAATTATAAGATGGACGAAAAACAGATTTCCTTTCGAGGTTATGCTGACGATTTACCAGTAGCCCCAAATGACACAGAAGAGAATCGTCACAAAAATAGAAGAGTAGAGATCACTCTCGTTCTCGACTAACCAATCTGTAAATCGAGTCCTACAGAGTATGGTGGGACTAATGGTTCACTTTCCTTTTTTCCACGTTCCATCAGTTTTTCCATTTCCTTTCTGATATCACCAAGTAACAAATGATAACTATCTTTTTTGTTTGTTTTGTATTTTTCAAAATAAGGAGCAAGTGGAATGGAGTGTGATGCGTAAACATACGCTTTTTTAGCTCTCATTTCTGATTTTCCAAATATATGCCTTTCAAAACTACAAATCCATTCCATAAGGCGTTCTGCGGATGGCCATTGGATGAGATTTTTAGGTTGGGTGATGAGAAATGCATACGCTGTCTCTACTAATTGTTTGGCTCGGCGGATGTTTTGGTCCGTTAGGTGTTTGGGGGTAGATTCCAATGGAATCCCTGCGTCAATTCGGTCCAAAGCATGGAATAAAATCCGAATCTTTTGGATGGCATTGTCTGAATCTTGGAATTTGATCTGTAAAATTTGACCTGCTAGGTTCAGAGCCATATGCCTTGCCCTTCCCAATCGGTAATCAAAATCCTTACCATTGATCTCTGATTTTGGGATTCCAAGTTCAAATTCCGTTTCCTCTAACATCACACGGCCCACAGTCAAAAACCTGCGAAGCACTGTCCTTCCACCTGGGTATAACTTTAATTTACGTTCGATCCGTGATAAAGAGGTTTCAATGTCCTTTAAAATGGAATCTCTTGTGCCAGAAATTTTATATTTCACAAAGGTTGGTTGTAAAAAAAGTTCTGCATGTGGATCCTTTTTTTTGGCTTCTTCCAATCCCCAATAAATGAGTTGGGCTGTACTCGGTAAAAAGGAAACCAAATTATCATTTTCACCAGACATGATCCCTTCTGGATACATAACAAGTTTTCCGGAATTTTCGGATAATATTTGTTTGGTGGTTCGAATCATCTTTCGATTGGAACTTCCATGTAAAACAGAAAATGCTCCAACTCGTTTGATAAGTTCACCTACAATTCCAAAACCCCAATTGAAAATACTACGTGATGCCATATAATGAAATCTTGTTCCAATGGAGTTGGCTACTTGGTAGGCGATGATGGATTCCATCTCTGTGGGTTGGTTTAAAAGATACACAACTCGTTTGTCTTTTGTTTCTTTTAGGCGAAGTTCATCTTCTTTGGCTAGTACCACTCCATCTAAGTTAAACAAAAGTTTTGTGAGAATGGGAAAACCCAAATCCAATCCCAAAGCAACAGGAAATTCAAAACGAGGAGCGATAAAGGTATCTTTCATAGAACTGTGTAATTAGACTAAGGAAAATGCCATATTCTCTACGAGCAATTATTCGTGAATGTATCCCCATGTTTCTAATATTTTTTTCACTTCCTTTCCCATCTCTTTTTGTACCTCCGACTCACCTGACCCACTGAATGCTCCATCGTTGTACACCCATGGAAGTGGTGATTCGTACAAACCATCAGGTTGTCGTTCGGATACAATCAAGTCTTCGATGTGAGTCATAGAACTTTGGAATTCCAATCCATACTTTCCAAAACGAACAGGGATCGTTTTTCCATTCCTTGTGAATTGGAAGAAGGCACCGAGTTCGGGGTTCACAGTTTTCAAAATGATTTCTGCCGGTAGATGTTGTTTTGGTTCTCGGGATCCAAGAGGAACCTTTCGATCATTCGATTCTTTTGATACAGAAATTGTTTTTGCGGAACCAGAAGCGATTTGGACTGTCGGAGGCGCAATCCAATCATAAATAGAACCTTGTACACTCATGGACATAGTATCACGACAGACTGTTTGCTCACAGGGAGGGATCCAAATCCGAAGTCCATTCCGTTTGAGAAAATTTTCTCGTCGGAAGTCGGCTCTTGCTTGTTGCAAAAGAGTTTCCCCTTCCGCTTCAAGGCTTAAGTTTCGTAATTCCTTAGGATCTTGTTTTAAGTCGTAAAGTTCTTCCGTCATGGTATGAGGTTCACCAGCAGAAGTTCGCCTAACGGTTGTGAAACCTGGATACCTACGAATGTATTTATACTTTTCCGTTCTAACAGATTCTGACATTCGCCCTTCCGTATAAATATAAGTTTCCTTGGGACAAGGACTCGCGTTTCGAATGCAAGATGCATAATCCACCCCTTGGTAAGTCGAATTTTTAGGTAATAAATCCAAAAAACCTAAAATGGTAGGCGCAAGTGATAATAAAGATGACTGGCCGGGAATACGAATTTGATTGTTATTGCCAATGTTATCCGCTATGGACTTAGGAAGTTTGATAAAATATGGCACATTGATTTCTTCATCATAATGAGTTTCTCCATGGCCAAACCTAGTTTGCATAATGAAGTGGTAACTATAATCATGTTCAGGACTAAAAAGTTCCCCGTGGTCCCCTGTCACAATGATCATCGTTTCATCATAAGTTCCTAGTTCTTTTAATTTTGTTACTAACCTACCAATTTCCCTGTCAGTATAATGCATCTCACCTAAGTAACGTTGCACGGGAGATTCATATCGAAAAAATTCCGAATCAGGAATGATACTTCTCACAACCTTCATATCTTCTGGAGGTGGTGAATAGGAAGCATGAGGAGTGTTCAAATTAAAATGCAAAAAATATGGGATGTCTTTTTTTTCTGTCACAAACTCAATTGCATGGTTTGTAAGAACTTCTGTATCCACAATGTCCATTCCCACTTGGTAGGAATTGTGAAACCCTAAATCCAATCCCACTGTTGTATAATCCAAAAAGAAAACATTATTCATAATGGTTTTGGAATAATACCCAGATTCCCGAAAAGTTTTGGCTAGATTATCCCTTTTTTTACCATAATAAACTTTTCGTTGGTATGGTTTTGTCGAAAACCAAGAATTCCCCAAACCAAGGTTAGACGAATATTCAGAATGGAAAAAAGACATCATGGAAGGTTTTGTCCAATTTCCATTGGCAAAAGGATTTTCAAAAAAAACTGATTCTTTTGCCATTTGATCGATGTTTGGTGTTACTGAATGACGGAACCCGTAAGCTCCTATAAAATCCTTCCTTGCTGAATCTACAACGATCAGGATCACTGACTTAGGTTTTTGAGTGGGAATCAGTTTATCTAGCCATTCTTTTGGATATAACAAAGGTTCACCGATGTATAAATCGCTATCTTTACTTTCCCAAACGAGTCGTAAATCACCTTCCAATGTAACGAATGTTTCCTTTTTGTTCCATTGTTCTTTTGTAGTTCCAGTGAAATCCCATTCTTCGAGGAATTGGGACTGAGTATACAATTTCAATTTTCCTGAAACATTAGGTTGGAATTCTTTTTCGCCTAACAAACCAACAAGTGATGAGAATTTGTATCTCCCTTTTGGAAGGGTAAATTGGTATTCTTGGCCAGGTGGGAAATAAATGGAATCAAGGGAATGGTTTAAAAAAATCTCTTTGTTTGTATTAAAGGTAATTTGTGTATTTTCCCATTTTCGAGAAAGTGGAAGCCCACTTTGCCTACCCGGATTTTTTTTCCAATGGTATGTGCGATTGTCTGTTCCGATTTTGAATTTGGGCTTCGCATTTTTTAATTCCAAAACCAAATCCACTGGGAAACGGGATTCCGATTTGTTCAAACACTGAATGAGACAAAAACATAGGATAGGGGCGAAGGTTAGGATCTTTCGCATTTGGAACCAGTTTGCAAAACAGGTTTCCTAAGAATAGGAAAAGTTGTTTCTTTTTAGGTTTCCATCATCCATCCTTGACATCTATGAGTAATTGGGAACAAGCCTACTCCCGCGTGGAGTCTACCTTTCTAAACAAAGATGGTGGTAAAATTTATTACCAGATCTACCGACCTAAGTCAGGAGTCAAACGTGTGCTCGTTGTCCACCATGGGATTGGGGAACATGGCGGACGTTACAATTTTTTGTTAGAAGCAATGGCGGAACGTAATTATGCCATTTACCTCATCGACTGCCGAGGTCATGGTAAATCCGATGGACGCCGAGGAGTCATTACCCATTTTTCTGATTTTTTCGCAGACTTAAAACAACTCATCGATATCGCCAAACAAAATGAAGGTGTGAGTAAAGTCACTTTACTTGGACACTCGATGGGTGCTGCGGTTACTTTTCTTTATACAGCGACTGACAATTACCAGAATGATTTGGATGCTTACATTTGTAGCGCACTTCCTATCAAAGTCAAAACTGACCTTGTGATGGACATTAAAAAAGCTGCTGGTGGTTTTTTAGCAAAAGCATTGCCAACACTCACCATCCCAACAGGACTCAATGTGAACCTTATTTCACGTGACAAGTCGGTTGTAGATGCATATGTTAAAGACCCACTCGTACATGGAAATGTGTGTACGTATCTCGGTGATTACCTTCTCAACTGTTACACACTTGCTTTGGAATCTGCTGAGAAAATCAAAGTTCCTATCTATATGTTCCATGGAAAAGAAGATCAAATTGCTCTTCCAGAAGGAACAGTGGATGCATTTGAACGTGTGGCTTCAAAAGACAAAACGATGAGACTTTTTGATGAATTATACCATGAAACCATGAACGAACTTCCTAAAGACAGAGCAATCGTCTTAAAAGAGTTAGTTGCATGGATCGACAAACACTAAGGAGAAAATGCCAATGGCAATAACAAAAGATATAGTTGGAAAAAAACTAGATCGTTTTGATTTCACAGTGGAACGAGGAAAAATTAAAGAATTTTGCCTCGCCATCAACGAAAAAAACCCAATCTATTTTGACGTAGAAGAAGCAAAAAAAGCAGGATACTCTGACGTTCCCGCTCCACCAACTTTCCCTACCGTCATCATGTTTTGGGGATACCCAAAGATTTGGAACGATATGGCGGAACTCGGTATCGACCTTTCCAAAATCCTTCACTTGAAAGAAGAATATACGTACCACAAAATCCTTTATCCGGGCAAAGTGTACGCACAATCTGAAATCTCCGACGTTAAAGTGGGAAGAGCAGAAATTGTAACTTTCAAAACAACAATCTATGATGAAAAAGATGATCCAATCCTTTCAGCAGAGATGGCGATTTTCATTCGTAAGGATTAATTCCAAGGAGGCAAACTATGGCAAAAATTCAATTTGATAAAGTAGAAGTTGGTCAAACTCTTCCTCCACTCGATATCCCTGTGATCGAACATGCAAATTTAGTTCGTTATGCGGGAGCATCTGGAGATTTTAACCCAATCCATAACGACCCTGATTTCGCAAGAAAAGCAGGACTCGATGGAACCATCTCTCATGGAATGTATGTGATGGCACAAGTAGGCAGACTTTGTACTTCTTGGGCTGACCAAAAAGACATTGCTTACTTTGGTGTAACTTTCAAAGCCATGACGAAGTTAGGTGAAAAACTCACAATTGTGGGAACCATCAAAAAGAAATTTGAAAAAGATGGTAAAAAAACGGTAACCGTACTCGTAGAAGCAAAAAACGAAGCTGGCGAAGTGAAAGCCGGTGGAGATTTAGTCGTTAACGCAGTATAGACAACTAACAAAGCGCAGAAAATGGAATGGGATTTAAAACCCATTCCATTGATCGAAACGTTCGGTTCATAAAGATTTTTAAACCAATAAAAATCCGAATCCGAATCGAGTGATGGAAAACAAAAGCCAAGGAATAGTAAATGTTAAGCGAATCCGCAGTCAAATCTCAAATACTGTCCCTTATCTCTCACCTACCTCATATCAATATTGATATTTTATACCTATATACACCTGAATTCAAAATCCTCCACCAATACCTAGTGGAAGATGAAATCATCCAAGGTTATACCATAAGCATTCTGGATACCAAACAAAAGAAGTATAGCGGAGGGAGTTGGTTACTCGTTTTAACAAACAAAAAATTTCATTTGTTTCGAAATCCACCCTTTACTGAGGCAACTCACATCCCTATCGAATTCAATGCAATCAAATCATGTACCACGAAAAAAGGTTGGTTCTTTGGAAAAATCTATATTGAAACTGAAGCTGAAACATTCGGATTGATCCAAGTAGGCAAAAAAGATTATTCTTTCTTTTTACCGGCTTTGACGCCTTATTTAAAATAATATTTCAGAGCGCCTCGCACTGGATTGAATTGCACTAAATCATCATATCACGACCGCGCTTTCCACTTCACCTTCACTGTTTTCCCATCCTGCTTCACTTCCGCGATGCGTTTTTTCGCATCAACCGAAATGATTGCTTCATAATCTATTGGTATTACCAAATTACCTTTTTTATCTATGACCCCGTAATTTCCCCCCACAATTCGTTTGTGTTCCCCTTCCGGTTTCAACTCACATCCGTTACACACAATCGCATATCCATTTTCGAACGGATAGGCAAAATCATACTGAGCTTCGATGACCTTTTGGCAACGTTCATTGTGAAACCCCATCTTTCCCTCTTCCACATACCGCGCAAGAGATTCCACAATGTAATCAGGACCATTGTCATAGAGAAAACTTTCTAATAAAAATTTGTTTTTTGTATCAATACAAATCCATTTGTTTTTTGAAACCACAAAGGCCACACCCGATTTGGTAAATTCCATTGTTTGTTCATATTGGGGTTCGATGATCACTTTGCCTTTTTTGTTTTTAAATCCATACAATCCATTTTCTTCAAAGGAAGTGATCCCTTTGGATTGGGCAAACAAGGAACCAGCCATCAAGAATAACGATATGTAAAAATACTTTTGGTACATCAAACTCTCCGAAAAAACTAATCTTCTAATCCTTCAAACGGAATGTCCAACACTTCAAATCCATTACATTCCAAAAAATCAAAATGCCACCACTCGGTTTTGTTCACACGAAATCCAAATTGAGATAATACTTGGATGAGGGTATCTCGATTTTTTTTGGTGATTGGATCAGAAACAGGTGCTTCTGCCCAAGCGGCTCTCTCAAAGGAATCATAATTGGTTGGCATTTTGAGTTCTTGTTTTGTTTTTGTATCCACTAAGGTTAGATCTATCGCACAACCTCTGTTATGTCTTGATCCGGTTTTAGGAGAGGCAACATATCGGGTATCTTTAATGATTTCATAAAAAGTAACGGTTGCTTGGTAGGGTCTATAAGCATCATAAATTTGAATGGAATACCCAAGTTTTAAAAATTCAATTTGGGCTTTGTGTAAAGCATCGGCAACTGGTTTTCTTGCAAAAGCTTTTGCTTCTTTGTAAATCTTTTGCCCAGTAAAATTATCAGTTGTTGCATATTTGATATCCAATCGAATTCCAGGTATGGTTTCTAAATTGACCAACTTTCGATTGGGATCGTTTTGGTAAGAAAATTTGTATTCTTTTTCTCCAAATACAATAAGAGTTGTTGGTTTCGGTTCTGCCTCTATCGAAAAAGTGAGGAGAGTCAATATCGGGATGATTCTCGTACAAACAAAGATCCATCCACATTTTATTTCTATGTCCATAATCATCCTTCTTATTTCAAAACCTTTTGCCCTTGTTTGAGAAACATTTCCAAATTAATTCATTTTAGCAAGAAATAGATCCATTGGTTCCTTTAGACTCTAAAAGAGGTTCGTACATCATCCAAGCGATGTTTTCTGTCACCAATTGGTCCTCGATCAAAACATTTGTTTCTTTAGAAACTACCTTTCTGCGAATTGTATTTCGTCTTGTATAACCACCCCAAGGTTCTGCATGGAACGCATGGTAGGATTCATACACATTGTATGCAAAAGGAATCTCTAAGTCGGTTTTCCATTCACCGTATAACTCATCATTGTTGATCCAAAGGTGTAGGACAAATGGTTGTTTGGTTGTGTTTTGGATTTGTAAATCAATGTAATTATATGATAAGGTGGCACCCGATCCGAAGGGAAGTGTACGATTGGAGTCTGGAAAAATATCAAAACTATGGCGCCATCTTTCTTTTACGGTTAATGGTGTGTGGAGTGTCATCCAATAGATCAAATTTGCCATTTGGCAAAGTCCCCCACCCGTTCGTTCAACAAATCCTCCATTCTTCAGTTGCATCCCAGGCAAATACCCTTTTTGTTTTGTAGGTTTTCCTACCAGATACCAAAAAGAAAACACTTCACCAGGTGCTAATACGATTCCGTTTAACTTATTTATGGCGATCGAAAGATTCACTTTTTTATTCTCTTGTAAGTACATCGGTACATCTTTAAGTTTACGGTAAATGGGTGAATGATGAGTAAACACAGATATAGGAAACTCATCTTCCAAATGTTCAGAATGGATCTGATGAGTTGCAAATGTATTTTTTTCGCATAACCAACGCAAATATCGTTTCCACTGAAAATAAATTTTTCCTAAAAATAAGCGGAGTTCACTTCTGTGGACTTTTTTTGGATATAAAGAAGACGAACGATTCCGAATTTTAAATCCCATAGTTTTGTTTTCTCTGAATAAAACTAGGTCGTTTGCGATAGGGGTTTTTCCATGACTTGGCAATAGAAAGAAGTTTTGAATCCTTTTTCTCTAACCAATGGATGTAATGATTCCAGTCGTCTTCTAATACCAACTGGTAGTCACCCAAAGGTTCAATCATAGAAAAGATACCCACACCATTCTCTTTACTTGCTCTAAGGTTTTCCATTCTAATACCATACACAAGCCGGTAAATCTTAGTATGTGAAGGCATTTCGCGAATCGCTTTTTCATCTGGTTCCCATGACAAACAGTCTTTTCGAAATTGGAAATGGTAGTACTCACAAAAACCATGGTGGGCCACAAGTAAACCATTGTCTGTCATGGATGCTGCTTTTTCTCCAGGATTCCACATTGTTTCATAGGGATAACGAAACAGATGTGGGTATTGGACCAAAGTATACACCCATAAGACAAAACTCATCAGAGTGATGAATGCTTCTTTGCGGTTACTTACTGTAAATAATGAGCCAATGAGTAAAACAGAAATTAAGATCCGAAACTGGATATCGGCAAAATGAAAGATTGGGACAACAAGTAATAATCCAAAAAAGGAAACGGTTTTGTACATTGACTCATAAGTTAATAGAATATTTTTTCCAAAAACAAGACGCACCCAGTCCCATAGAACCCCAATTCCAACCATACCGAAAGCAGCAATGATCGGAAACGTTTTTGTATCTACCACCAAGCGTTCGTTTGTTTCTGTTTTGACGAAGTATGGTAAAATCAAAGCAGATAGAAAAAAAATCAAATCATACTTTCTTGGGAGTTGGAATAAAAACCAAATTCCAACTCCTAATACACCAACCATGGTATGAAACCATGTGGCTAAGAATAAAAAAATCACAGAACCAATCCATCTGACAATAGGGATTGAAATTGATTTTGAAAGAAAGAGAGAGATACTAATCAGAAGAAATCCAAGAGCCCAAGCTTGTTTTGGATATAAAAAACCCAAAACAAATACCATGGCACAAGGAAAAAAATTCCATTTATCAATCGGTGTTTTTAAAAAGTAACGTGAGAGATAAAGGCAAAAAAAGAGCCAAACAACTGTTACTAGCTGAAAATAAAATAGATTATCTTCACTGACTCCTAAAAGAGAGAAAAGAAAGGCAACGATTCGAAAAACAGGAGATCTGTCTGGTGAATGCAATTCCCCCGTTTCTAAAAGGGAAACTGCTTGGACACCATACCAATATATATCTTTCCCAAACAAAGGATTTAGTTGGAAATTTGGACTTTTTTGCCCACCATCTGGATTCCGTTCCCAAATTTTTTCACAAGTAGGGTATCACCAAAGATCACTGTCGATTTTTCTTCAGTGGTTTCTGAATAGGGGCTGTTTGAATCCAAACTTTGAGTAACCACCTTATGATCCCTTCCAAAAATTTTGATTTTGGCTTCAGTGGCATTCGCCTCCAAAAAAACCCAATTACCATCTAACACACGTTTCTCTTTTAAATCATCTAACCAAATCACAAAGGAACCATTTGACCTAAATACATAATCCATTCTTCCTTCTGGAATGTCTGCAAAGTAAGCTTTGTTTACAACGCTTGCTAAAATGGTGTTTTTTGATTTTTTCAAAATTTCATCTTTGAATTGATTTGCATTTTGGTCCATCACGGTGAAACGTTTTCCATTTTCTCCTAAGAAAATGATTTCAGCAATGACAGTGTCTTTCCATGTTTTCCCTGTCCTAACCTTTTGAATGGTAAAAGTGAAAGTTTTACCAGAAAGAATTTTCGGAAAAAAAATCCTTTGTCCACCTTGTTTGTCAGCGATCGGAAGCGTAAAAGAATCTGTTCCATTTGAAACAAGTAATTCTGTTACAGATCCATTTTTATAAAAAAGTGCATCTAACCTTTGGTAACCGTTAAATATTTCGATTCCAGCTAAATCAATTTGATTCTCGAGTTCTACTTGAAATGATTCGCCTACTCCATCCGTTTTTACACCTTCCACCCAAGCAAAATCGATACTCCCATCAAACATACCATAGGCAGGATAATTTGGTAATGTACTACTTGCCGTTACTTGTCCCTCAATTGGTTCTGGGTATAAAACATCGAGTTTTTTTCCATTTTTGAAAAAGGACACAGTTTTGATTCCATTTGTCCCATCTGGCAAAAGATAAATCACATGAATTCCGTTGGATTTGATTTTTAAGGGAGTTTCTTTGGAACAATCAAAGTTTGTAGCATAACTTCCATCTTTGTAAAAGGAAACATATCCTTTTTTCTCTTGGCATTCAATGGAGATTTCGTTGAAGTAAGCACGGCCATCAGTTTTGCCTGCTTGGTTCCATTTGGCTCCATTGGAAAAAAAGATAGTGATCCCATCCAAACTTGTCTCCGGTTTCCAATGTTTTCCAGGAATGAAGACATTGATTGGATTTGTTCCATCAGCAGATGATGCAGCCTGGATCCGTTCGATGACAATCGAAGTTTCGATTGGACTGTTTTTGCATAGTAGCATTACGAATGACAAAAGAGTAAAGATTACTTTCTTCAAGAAGGATTACCTCAGCAGAAACAAAGTATCTGATTCTCTTTTGTTTGATTCAAGTAAAAAAGTTTCGCTAAATGAAACCACCGAATACTTTTTTAAACTCTTCGCTTCGCATAGCACCAGAAATACGATGAACTTCTTTCCCATTCTTAAATAGTATAAATGTCGGGATTCCAGAAATTCCATATCTGTTTGCAATTTCTTGTTTTTCATCTGTATTCACTTTGATGATGGATACTTTCCCTTTCCAATCTTTGGCAAGTTTTTCGAGTTCTGGTACTACCATCTTACATGGTCCACACCAAGGTGCCCAAAAATCCACAAGGATTGGTTTCTCATGTGTTTGGAGTAAGGTTTCAAAACTTTTGGGATAGGTCTCAGACATATTCTCCCTCCTAAACATTAGACTATATACCTACTGGGGTATATAGAAAAAATCATAATCCATACCTTTAAAACAAATCAATGGACTCAAAACCTTGTAATAACTGAACTTGGATTTGATCTTGATTAGTCCTTTGTAATAAAAGTTTCATATTCGATTCAAAATCATCGCCTAATCTTAAATTTGGTTCCAATGGTTTTGCCAAAGGTAAGAAAAAATTATCCCAATGGATGGGTATCACTAGTCGGGGTTTCAATTTTTGCACAGTTTCATTGTAATAGGATTCTTGAAAGTTGATTGGTTGTAATGATAACTGTGCTATTCCTAAAAATAGAACGTCCGCATTGATTCGATCAAAGGCTCCCGTTACATAATTAGTGCTACTTTTGATCAGGATTTTATGTTTCCCGTGTTGGATGAAAAAATCAAAAGTTCCTCCCTCTATGTATTCTGTTGCCTTTAATGGCTGGGAAAGAGGTGATGAGATATCAGGAAAATTTGGATCTGTCGCATTTGTTTTTCCAAAAATCTTAAAAGGTGGAGTGTGTTTTGATTCTAAAACGGTAATGGAAAACTTTCCTAATTTGATTGGTTTTCCCAACTGAAATAATTCCATATTTTCCTTGTTTAAACCAGCACCGATTCCAACATTGAGGGTGGAACTGGAACCATATAACTTTGCATTGGTGAACTTAGCTACATATGGTGCATCCATTACATGGTCATAGTGAGAATGACAAACAAAAACTCCTTTTAATCGATAAATCTTTGCCTTTTCTAAAACCGATTTGATGAGAACATGATCAGATTCAATTTTAGAAAAGGCAGTTTTCCATAAAGATGGTCTCGAAAAAAAACCATCTGTCAGGATTTGAGTTTCACCATCATCCAATAGGATTGATGAAGTACCTAAGAAAGTGGCCCGTATTTTTCCTTTTCCAATGACTGAATTTGAATTTTCATGAGGAAAAAAAGATTCATAATTAATTAAGTTTCCAGAAGCCTGAAAACTACATTTTACAAACAAAATTAAACAGATTCCAGTGAAAAGAAATCTCTTTGTGAATAAATTCATTTGACTCATTGTGATTCCCTTACTTTCCTTCTGCCCATGATTCTTCTCTCGGATCCGCTACACCTAATAATCTATTGTTCTCATTATCGTTTAACACTGCACATACGGCACCAAAATCATTGTCAAAATTACTTTTTTCATAAACCTTATACCCTTTTTCCTTCAATGAATCGGAAACTGCGTGGTATAAAGAAGATTCCAATTCAATTCCTCCAGGTCTGTAAACATGTGGAGAAAAACTATCGGGCCAATTTACGGAACGAAACCTTGGAGCTTCGACTGCCTTTTGAGGGTCCATTCCAAACACAACTATGTTTAAAAAGAACTGAATCATTGCTTGGCTTTGTACATCGCCACCAGGTGTTCCGAAACTCATCCATAACTTACCATTTTTTAAGACCATACCTGGGTTAGGTGTTATACGAGGCCGTTTACCAGGAACAAGAGATGATGGATGATTTGGATCCAAACGAAATTGAGTCATTCGAATGCCGAGAGTAAGTCCAGTTCCTGGAACCATAGGTGACTGCGGGAAATCACTTGGAGTTAAAGACACTGCATTTCCATTTGAATCTACGATACTGATATAAGTAGTATCTTTTCCATATTTGATTTCACCTACAGAATGACTCTCTTCATTGTTAGATGGTGTTTTTGTCGATTTCGGTTTTTGTTTGGAATACAACCAAGGATTTCCATGAGGAGGAGTTTTTCCAAATGCTGATTTTTGGAAAAGTAAACGACGCATTTTTGCATACTGCTTCGATAACAAACCATCCAATGGAACATCTACAAAATTTGGATCTCCAAAATAAGTTTCTCGATCGGCAATGGCAAGTTCTATGGCTTGTGATACAGTGTGTATGTATTCAGGAGAATTATGACCCATAGATTTTAAGTCTACCCCATCTAACATTTGCAAAACCATTGGAACAACGGGACCTTGTGTCCAAGTTTGGTTTGCTAAAATTTGGTAATCTCGAAACTCACCTACAACCGGTTTTTCCCATCCTCCAGAATAATTTGTCAAATCATCTTTTGTAAATAGACCACCCTTTTCTTCATGGAGTTTGACAATCACATCTGCGATTGGCCCTTTGTAAAAATAATTCCTAACTGCTTCTAACGCTTGTTTTCTGTTATTTCCCTTTTTAAGTGCCAATTTTTCTTCATTTGCCATCAATTTCCAAGTATTTGCTAAATCACTTCGTTTCGTTAGTTCCCCTTCACGAATGGAATACCACCATTTTTTTTCTAAATACACTTCGGAATTGTAAGGCATTAAAATGGTGAAACCCAATCTTTTATACAATGGTAAATCTAAATTTTTCACTAGGATTTTGTTTGCTGGAAATCCTTCTTCAGCTGTTCGAATTGCCGGTTCCACTAATTCGGAAAACGATTTAGTTCCATGATCCTGTAACAAACGTACGATGACATCTGGAGATGCAGGTAACAATTGTGACAAAATAGAATTCTTTGGCATCACCTTATAACCTTTCTCCTTAAACCACTGAATCGTTGCATTTTTAGGAGCTGTTCCTGCACCTATATAACTTTTTACTTGGCCAGATTTTTGATCGTATACCAAAGTAGGTGCTACGGACGGAAAACTAGCGGCTTCACCATTTGTTACATTTAACACTAATAAAGCTGCAACAGCGGCATCCACTGCATTACCACCTTCTTCTAGTACTTTGATGGCAACTTTTGTTGCGATAGGGTTTCCTGTAGCAACCATATATTTTTTGCCAACACTCACATCTCGGGTACTACCTTGAGGGTCCACATAATTAGGAACAAGTGGTCTCCTACTCCCCAAACATTGGAACAAAATCAATAGACAAATTAGGATAGAAGTGTGTTGGATAAAACGATTCATACGTAACCTATAGCAAGAAATTCCTTATCACTCTAAATGAAATTTATTTCATGTCGAATAATTTTTTGGGGGCGCCATCTCCGGCTCTACGCTGCAATCTTTGCTTCGCAAAGGATTTTCGCTGCGATCCGGGGCGTAGTTTGTTCGTTTAACTGTGATTTGTATGCTTACGAAGAATCAAAGTTTACCTGCGAGAGGGATTTGAAGGACTTGGTCTCACTTTGCCACTTTGTGGAAAAGTGAGACGGGAGCGAACGCGGACTCCGGAAAAGCCCGGCCCATCGGGACTCGCGAATCAAAAGCAAACAAAACCAATATTTGTTTTGTATTATCTCATTCGAATTCAATTCGGAAAAGAAAGGAAATTAGTCTAAATCGTAATATGAAATCGATCAATGCAGAAATGCCCGTTGTTGTCACAGGAGGTTCAGGATACATTGCTTCCTGGATCGTAAAATATTTGTTAGAAGATGGAAAAAAAGTTAAAACAACAATTCGAAGTCTAAAAGATACGTCGAAAATCCAACATCTATTGGACCTAAAAGAAAAGTTCAAAGACAATCTAACATTGATTGAAGCTGATTTAATGTTGGATGGTAGTTTTGATAAAGCCATAGAAGGTGCAGAGTTGGTAATCCATACTGCTTCACCTTTTTTTGTCGCAGGTGTCAAAGACGCAAAAAAACAATTAATTGATCCCGCATTACAAGGAACACGCAATGTTCTCGAATCGTGTAATCGAATTTCTACTGTCAAACGAGTCGTTTTAACTTCAAGTGTTGCTGCCATTCATGGAGACAATATCGATTCTTTATTAGTTCCTAACCAAACATTTACAGAAGATCATTGGAATACAACAAGTAGTTTGACTCACCAACCATATGCCTACTCCAAGACATTAGCGGAAAAAGAAGCTTGGGAAATACAAAAGAAACAATCTCGTTGGGATTTGGTTGTCATCAATCCATCCTTTGTGATGGGCCCATCAGTTTCCAAACGTTTGGATGGCACTAGTGTTGAGTTTATGAGAAATATGTTAAAAGGAATTTTTCGCACGGGTGTACCTGATACAAAAATGGGATTTGTTGATGTAAGAGATGTTGCAAAGGCGCATATCTTAGCAGGTTTTAATCCTAGTGCAAAAGGAAGGCATATTGTGTCATCCGAAGTATTACCAATGTTAGGGTTTGCAAAAATCATTAAAGAAAATTTTGGAAACAAATATTCCGTTCCTACTGGTACTCTCCCGAAGGCACTCGTTTATATCATTGGTCCTTTTTTTGGTTTATCTTGGGGTTATACAAAAAATAATATTGGGCAACCGTTGAACTTAAGTAATGAATATAGCAAGACGGATCTAGGACTCACCTATCGTTCGTTAAAGGAAACGATTATTGACCATGTCAACCAAATGGAAAGTGCTGGATTGTTGTAATCTTTAAGCGAACAAACTCAATTGAGGATTGGTGAAACTGCGAAGTTTTCTTGAAAATTTTAGGTAAGTTTGAATTCCCAAGAGACAAGCGTTAGATTTTATGGTAGGAGTTCGGGCAGGAAATTACACCCACAAGCCCACCTCCACCACCCAATTAGGGTGGGGGCCGGCATCCGACACATGAGACATAATATGCAATCGTTAGAAACCAATCCGTTTTTGTTACCAGACTACTTGCGGATGGGAAATCCCAGACAACAAGAGTTGTGGGAGGATTTAGAGAAATGGAAAATTCTAAAAAACTTAATTGGATTTAAACCAACACTTGCTGGAACAATTCCCATCGGCATTGATACAAAGAACAGCGATGTTGATATTTTGGCGAAATTCAATGTTCCTTCTCATTTACAAAAAATTTGTTATGCAAAGTTTCGGAATTTGCCCAATTATTCTTTTTCCGAAAAAACAATCTCTCTTCGGGTAACATTGATTTGTCGATTTTCCACTCCTAAATTTAATTACGAAATATTTGCGCAGTCAATTGAACCAACGGAACAATATGCATGGATTCATATGATGGTTGAAAATAGATTTTTAAACTTTGCAAACCAATCTTTTCGAGAGAATATTCTTCATTTAAAAGAAAGTGGAAAAAAAACAGAACATGCTTTTTGTGAATCCTTGGGTTTAAGCGGAGATCCTTTTAAGACATTACTCCAATGGAATCAAAAATCCGATGATGAGTACAAAGAATTATTATCCAAACAACGATATTTAAATTCTTAAACATTCCCAAATTGTCGAAAGGTTAAATTGATTCTTGGTCGTTTGATTTTGAGAGTTTTTGGCAAAGAATGAAGCCAATGGATTTGGATTTCATCTTTCATAAGTAGTAAACTCCCTGGTTCTAATCTCAATTCTACAAGAGTATTTTTTTTCTTATGTTTGAATCGGAAAATACGTTCAATCCCCAAACTCACAGATGCTATCGTTGAATTTGGTTTGAGAGAAGTTTCGTCATCACTATGCCACGCCATTCCCTCCGATCCATCATGGTATAAATTTAAAAGGCAGGAATTGAATTTCTCATCCGTTTTTGTTTCGACTTGTTCTTTTAAACTGAGAAGTTCTTTGGTCCAAGGGATGGCTTTTTTGGTCGTACCCGAATACCGATACGAAAATCCATTATCCGCATACCATGCAACACTCCTTTTGGTAAGGATGTGTTTCCCATACAGGATCGCTTCATCTTGTTTCCACTCGATCGAATTTTGAAAGGTTTCAAAATAATTTTGGCTCGTTTCTGAATCTAAAAAATCTGGGATGTACAACAAAGTTCCGTCAAAAGGCAGAAGATTAGTCGCTGGATTTTGTTGGAATAAATTCATATACCTAAGGTGTTTTCAGAATATGGAAATTGAGTTTGAGATTGCCTTTGAAGAACATACGAGAATTCTACCAAATTTCATTCCTTTTTGTCGAAAATTTTAGTTGGATTCCCTTCGATCCATCAGAATCTATACGATAGTATGACCCCTACGCGAACAATACAAGCTTTCATCGATGCCAAAAAAGAAAACACCACACCTTCCGAAGAGGTTTGGAACTCTTTAAAAGGATACCGCCAATGGAACGAACCCGAACTCATTGGGCTTAGGAATGCTTCCGGGTATTATCCTGAGATTTACTTTGAAGCGGGAATGGATGAAACCATTTCCAAACTACTCGCAAAATTTAAAGAAAAAGTGGTACCACACAAATTTTAATGAATCCCATCACACCAAAAGTTTTATACCAAGAAGCAAATCCTTACGGTTCTTTTACTGCTTTCCTAGAAGATGATGGAAGAACCATTTATTTATACCTACAATCACATAACAATCCAGAGTGGCCGATGAAAACACTTTGGGTTCGTAACTTAATCGATGCACCAGATGTTAGAAAAGAAGAAGACTTTGATTTAGGACTTGCACCTGTCTTAACACAATCAGAAATCACTGATCCCAAAGCGCAGTCCACATTATCGGAAGACCAAATCCATTTTATTTGGTCAGAAGAAGGTGATGCAGTCGCGTTATTTGTTGATGAGGAATTACAAGCTTATCTTCCCTCTTGGTCCGGGATTAAAGGTATCCATGGATATTCTAAGTTTGCCAAAGAAGAAGCACCTACTGCTTCTCCACTCGGTGATCCTAACAACGGTGTGATTGCAGAACGTGTAAAAGGAAATCGAAAATTTTGGGAATCTGTTGCTGAGAAAGACCATTGGAAAAAAGCACAAAAACTAAGGTTGGAGTTTTTAGAATCCAAACTTGGAAAACACGAGACCTATTGGTCTGCAGATGGTGGAAAATATCCATCACTTGGAATTGCTTCCTTTTTACCAAAGGAGTTTCCAGGGATAAAAATTTTTTCAACCATTGGCATGAGTGTACAAAACCAACCTAGTATCGAACTCTATCACAAAGATTATGAAAACTTTTCACGAATAGAACTTGTATTTGCCATCCAACTCTTAAAAGACTCTCCAGATAAATCAGAAACATGGATCCAACATGTTTTAGGTGAGATGGTGAAATTCCCTTGGAATACAGGAATTTGGTTTGGTCACTCACATACAATCCAAAACCCACGCAAAGATCCTGATCAATTGTATTTGGATTTCAATTGGTTTGTTTTTAGAAATATCACAGATGAACTCGACCAAGGTTCTAATGAAGTGTTGCCAAAACTGAACGGACTCATGACTGAGAATGGAAAACGTGCAAACTTTCTTTTTTTGACACCAATCTCAACGGAAGAACGAATTTGTTTTATGAGAGAAGGATCACAAAAGTTTTGGGAGACTTGGAAAAATGAAGGTTATACTTTTTTTCATGATTCCGAAAGGCGAATGTTAGAATTCTAGTTCTAAATTTTTAAAAAAATCCGATTCAAACTCTAAAATCTGTCCGTTACTCAATATGATATGGCAGAGACGTATACAAAGTATTTCAATTTAGAGTTTGAACCCTTTTCTTTAGAAAGAATCCTCGAAGAAAGACAAGATTCCGCTGGATTTTTCCTCTCTACCGTATTCCAGAAACGGTTTTCGGAAGAAGTGAATCTAAAACGCCATGAAGACCAAAAATTATGGATCCAATCAAAGAATCTTCGTTATGTAGTTCTGGATGGAATCCAAAAAATTTCAGATGAAAATGGTAGATTAGAACCAACCAACATCCTCTACTTACTTGTTTTTTTTGATTTTAATTCAATCACAGAGTATGGATTCGAAGAAGTCTGCAATGTGCTCATCAAACGATATGATTTGCCTTCTCTCATCCTTAAAATGCCTGATAATGACCATTTAGAAATCTGGGGAAAGGATCATTCGAGAAAAAGTTATAAGAATGTGATCCATCCTAACATTGAATCACTCATGAAAGCACTCTTTGATTCGATCAATAAGAAGGATCATTTTCAATTCATTGGCATTGAAAGATCAAATTCGGAGAAAAAATCAGGATTTTTAATGACGAGAAGGGGTTTTACACGGGCAATTGCGTAATTTTTTCCCATTGATACCCGTATAAATGAAAAAACCCGCAGGTTTTGCGGGTTCACACAATCTTACTTCGATAGTTTCGAAGGAAGAATCGAATCTAAGTTATTTCTTAGATTTTTTCTTTGCAGCTTTTTTCTTAGCGGCTTTCTTTTTTGCGGCTTTCTTTTTAGCAACCATTGTGATCGTCCTTATCTTTTGATTTCAAAACACGGCTGTCCTTGGCAAACAGAGAGTGAATTGATACGACATAATTAAATCATATCATTTTAAATGTAAAGAAATTTTATTTTTTGCATGAATTTTTATTCAAAATAAAAAAACAGGCTAATACTCATTCTACGGAACATTGATAACAATCTTACCAATCGATTGACCTGATTGCATTGTACGGAGTGCATCATGCAAAGAATCGAACGTAAACTCATGCCCAATCGTTTGTTTTGGTAACGAATACATCATTAAATCGGAAAAATGTTTTCGAAGATCATCAATTTCATTCCACAACCATATTAAATTGAATCCCATCACCGATTTATTGTCTGAAATCATTGATAATGGATCAATTTTTGGTCTTGTGAGGTATGAAGACACAATTGAAAACCAATTGATGAATGATTTTGAAGGAGTGAAGTTTGCACTTCCATACGTAACAAGTCTTCCCATTGGTGCTAAAAGATCATAACTGTCCTGAAAATAACGACCACCTAAACATTCTAAAACGATTTTTAATGGTGCTCCATCTAGAATTTTTTTCATTTCATCTTTAAAATGAGGAGATCGAACGAGAAATTTTTCATAACCAACCTCTTTTAGGATCGAAAACTTAACGGAATCACCTACAAGTCCTATCGCTATTGCTTTTTTTTTCTGAATGATATGACCCGCCATGATACCAACACCACCTGCAGCACTATGAACTAAAACATGATCACCTTCTTTTACTTGTGCGAGTGGAACAAGAGCATAGTAGGCAGTGAGTGCTTGCACTGCAAATGATGCTCCATCTTGCAGACTCCAATCCTTTGGAAGTGCAAATATTGTTTTTTCTGAAATGTTAAGATGAGTTGTATAAGCACCAAACCGAGTGACACCAAAAACAAACTCTCCCACCTCAAAATCCTTAACATTTGGGCCTATTTTGATGATTTTTCCTGAAAATTCTAATCCAGGAACGAAACTTCCCTTGGGAGTTGCTGAGTACAAACCATAAACAGAAAAAACATCTGCAAAGTTTAGTCCGATCGCTTTTACTTCGATTGTGACTTCATCACCTTCGGGAGGAGGTAAGAGTTCTTTTTTTCTTCGTAAGTTGTGGATGGATCCAGTTTTTTCGATGCGGTAGGCTTCTCTTTGCATAATGAGTTAAAAAAAATTCAATTCCAGTACCATGAAACCATTTTTCTATGGTATAAGAGTCTACATAAGAGAATACCGTGGAACTAAAACAAACACCCTTACACTCAATTCATAAAGAAATGGGAGCCAAGATGGTTCCTTTTGGCGGATGGGACATGCCTGTTCAGTATACAGGAATCATCCAAGAACATGTAACAACTAGATCGAACGCAGGTCTCTTTGATGTTTCCCATATGGGTGAAATTTTTGTTACCGGTGATGCCAATGAAGTTTTAGAATTTTTAGAATCAGTCACATGTAATCTCATTTCATCGATGAAAGATGGCCAAGTGCAATACAATGCAGTTGTGAACGAGAATGGTGGGCTTGTTGATGATATCACAGTTTATAAATTCAATGATACAAAATATATGATTTGTTCCAATGCATCTAATTATGAAGCCGTTACCAAACATTTACTTAAATATGTAAAGGGGAACGTAACTGTAGTTGATGATAGTAAAAATTGGCACCAAATTGCTTTACAAGGCCCAAAAGCAGATGAAATTTTTGCAAACTACTTAGGAAAAGATTTATCTTCTATCCTTTATTATCATTTTACAGAAATGAATTGGAAAGGTGAGACAATCATCGTGTCTCGCACCGGTTATACGGGAGAAGATGGATTTGAAATTTATACATCTAATCAATTGGGTGTCATTCTTTGGAAAGATTTATTAGAAGCCGGCAAAAACTTTGGACTTGTTCCCGTTGGCCTTGGTGCACGTGATACACTCCGATTAGAAGCAAAGTATCCATTGTATGGACATGAATTGAACGCAGAGTGGACTCCTGTAGAATCTGGAATCAATTTCATCGTAAAAGAAAAATCCAAACCTTACCTAGGATACGAACGGATCATCGCAGATAAAAAAAATGGTCCAAAATCAAAAGTTGTGGGAATCCGTTTGATGGAACCTGGTGTTTTACGCGAAAATTTTCCCATTTTTTCAGGGGAAGGGAAAGAAATTGGCAAATCAACCTCAGGAACCCACTCCCCAAGCCGGAAGGAATCCCTAGGACTTGCCTTTCTTCAGACCGAATTCACAAAAAACCAAACGGAAGTATTTGTGGAGATTCGTGGGCAGAAGAAATTGGCTAAAGTAGAGACTGGTGCCTTCATCCAAGGCAGTGTCCGAAACAATCGCTAAACGAAAAGATGTAAGGAAAAAAACCATGGCAGACACACAAGCAAGAGACGGTTATTATTATACAGAAAAACATGAATGGGTAAAAGTAGAGGGAGATGTGGCTCTTGTTGGAATCACTGACTTCGCACAAAACGCATTAGGTGACATTGTCTTCATCGACCTTCCAAAACCTGGAAAACAAATTAAAGCAAAAGATAGTTTAGGAACCATTGAATCAGTCAAAGCGGCAGAAGATTTATATTCCCCGATTTCTGGTGAAGTAGTCGAAACAAACCCGTCCCTTGGTTCCAACCCACAATCTGTGAATGCAGAACCTTTTGATACTTGGATGGTTAAATTAAAAAACATCCAAACATCTGAGCTTGGAGGATTACTCTCAGCTGCACAATATAAAGAATACGTTTCCAAATTGGATTAATAGGAGTTATTTTCAAGTGAGTTCCGTAAAACCTTCATCACCCATCCATTCCCCTTACGAAGAAACATTAGAACCAAGTGACACCTTCCTACGCCGTCATGTTGGTGTGACAGAAGAAACTGTTTCCGAAATGCTTTCTACAATTGGATACAAAGAATTGGATGATCTGATTAGTGATGCTGTTCCCGAAAACATTCGGTTACGCAAGGAACTCGATTTACCAAAACCAATTGGTGAATATGCTCTCCAAAAAGATTTAAAGAAAATTGTTTCTAAAAACAAAATCTACAGATCCTATTTGGGACTTGGATACTATTCTTGTATCACTCCTCCAGTGATCCAAAGGAACATTTTAGAAAATCCAGGTTGGTATACTGCTTACACTCCGTACCAAGCGGAGATTGCCCAAGGAAGGATGGAAGCACTCATCAACTTCCAAACGATGATCACAGATCTTACAGGGATGGAAATCGCCAATGCTTCACTCCTTGATGAAGGAACTGCTGCTGCTGAGGCAATGAATATGTTGTTTTCATTAAAAGATGACAACCAAGGAAAATCTTTCTTTGTTTCACAATCGGTTCACCCACAAACCTTAGATGTAATCCGTACTCGTGCAATCCCACTTGGAATCAACATTGTTGTTGGTTCTTTTAAAAAGATGGTTCCTTCCAATGATTTTTTTGGAGCGATTGTCCAATACCCATCTACTGATGGAACTATTTATGATTTTAGCGAATTCATTGAAAGCCTGCACAAAGTAGGTGCCAAAACTGTAGTAGCGGCAGACCTTCTTGCACTCACCATTTTAAAATCACCAGGTGAAATGAATGCAGACGTGGTTGTGGGAACCACACAACGTTTTGGATTGCCACTTGGTTTTGGTGGTCCCCATGCTGGTTACTTTGCTACAAAAGAAGAATACAAACGAAATATGCCAGGACGCCTCATCGGTGTATCGAAAGATTCTCAAGGAAAACCAGGTTACCGTTTAAGCCTCCAAACACGTGAACAACACATTCGACGAGACAAAGCAACATCTAACATTTGTACAGCGCAAGTATTACTCGCAGTACTTTCCTCTATGTATGCAGTGTATCATGGTCCAAAAGGTCTCAAACAAATTGCATCTCGTGTTCATAGAATGACAACCATTCTCGCCACTGGACTTGAAAAGTTAGGATACAAAATCATTTCACAACCTTACTTTGATACCATTCGAGTAGAACTGTCTAAAATCTCATCGGCTGAAATCATCCATTACGCAGAAGAAAGAGAAATCAATATTCGACAAGTATCAGGTCACGTGATCAGCATTTCATTAGATGAAACAACAAACGTCAAAGACATCAAAGATCTTCTTGAAGTATTTAATGAAAACAAAGCACTCCATTTTCCATTAGAAGACCTAACAACAAAAGAAGAATGGAAAATTCCAGAACTTCTTGAAAGAAAATCATCATACTTAACTCATCCAGTTTTTAATAGTTTCCATACGGAAACAGAGATGTTACGTTACATTCGTAGACTGGAAGCAAAGGATTTATCTTTAACTACTTCTATGATTGCATTAGGTTCTTGTACGATGAAACTGAATGCATCTACAGAGATGTATCCGGTCACTTGGCCAGAACTATCGAATATCCATCCCTTTGTCCCTGAAAACCAAACAGAAGGATACCGTACTCTATTTAGCCAATTAGAAAAATGGTTATGTGAAATCACGGGATTTGCTGAAGTATCACTCCAACCAAATGCTGGTTCACAAGGAGAATACGCAGGTTTACTTGCAATTCGTAATTTCCACCAAAGCCGTAATGATATGCACAGAGACATTTGTCTTATCCCAATTTCGGCTCACGGCACAAACCCTGCCTCAGCAGTGATGGCAGGATTCAAAGTGGTTCCAGTGAATTGTGATCTCAATGGAAACATTGATGTAGAAGACTTAAAGAAAAAAGCAGTTGAATACAAAGACAAGTTAGGTGCCCTAATGGTAACCTATCCTTCTACACACGGAGTTTTTGAAGCTTCCATCAAAGAAATTTGCCAAACCATTCACGACAATGGTGGTCAAGTATATATGGATGGTGCCAATATGAACGCACAGGTTGGTTTAACAAGACCTGGGGATATCGGTGCCGATGTTTGCCATTTAAACTTACACAAAACATTTTGTATCCCACACGGTGGTGGTGGTCCAGGTGTTGGACCGATTGGTGTAGCAGAACACTTAGCTCCTTTTTTACCAGGACATAGTCTTGTGGAAAATGGATCGAATAACAGCCAGTGGGCGGTATCTGCGGCTCCTTGGGGATCTGCATCTATCATTGTGATCTCATGGGCATACATTGCTATGCTCGGATTTGAAGGTCTACGATATGCAACAAAAATTGCCATCCTCAATGCTAATTACATAGCCAAAAAATTAGAATCCGCTTTTCCCGTTTTATACCGAGGAAACAAGGGTCTTGTGGCTCATGAGTGTATTTTGGATATGCGTGGATTCAAAAAAACGAGTGGAATCGAAGTTGAAGATATCGCCAAACGTTTGATCGACTATGGATTTCACTCACCTACTATGTCATTCCCTGTTCCAGGAACTCTCATGGTAGAGCCAACTGAGTCAGAATCCAAAGAAGAATTGGACCGTTTTATTGATTCCATGTTATCAATTGCAAAGGAAATCAAGGATATCGAGTCTGGAGTTCTCTCCAAAGAAGATAATCCTCTCAAAAACTCTCCTCATACCGCGGACATGGTGATTAGCGATTCTTGGAACCATACATATCCTCGGGAACGTGCAGCGTATCCTCTTCCTTGGCTTCGTTCACGAAAATTTTGGCCAAGTGTCGGACGAGTGGACAATGTGTACGGGGATCGGAACTTAGTTTGTTCCTGTATACCCATGGAAAACTACGTCGTTTCCTAAGGACTAAATTATTTATGTTTTACGAAAAACATATCTTTGTTTGTGAAAACCAAAGGGCACCCGGCGAACGGGTGTCATGTGGGAACCAAGGTTCCATTGAACTTCTCAAATTATTGAAACAAAAAGCCGCCAAAGCTGGAATTGAATATAAATTTCGGGTACAAAAATCGGGATGTCTTGATCGTTGTGAACTTGGTCCCATCCAAGTCTCCTATCCTGAAGGCAAATGGTTTGCAATGAAATCAGAAGCCGATGTCGAAACCATCTTAGAATATTACTTGAAGACAGACCAACCAGACAAATACGACCACCTCATTGTCGCAGACAATACCCCAACTTAAAAAACGAACACAACGTATTCCAAACACGAACATTTGTTAGTTATTTTTTTTGGCGATGTGTGGAAAACTCGCACAAAACAGGGGATTATGGTAGGTTGGTGTCAATGGGTGGCGGGTGGATAACCCCACCCATTGATCAGGGCGGGGAGACCAGATTCGCAACTTCCCCCCAAAATCCCACTTGACCAATTCCCCCACTACGATCCAATTCCTCCACTTATGAAAAAAATTTCTCGCATACTCCTTATCTTTTTCGTAACGGTGATCCTACTCCTTTCCGTTTTTGTTACTGCTGTTTATCTCATCAGCAACAACCGCATGGGAAAAATATACTCCGTAAAGCCAACCCCGGTTCCAAAATTTGTATCCAACCAAGACATTCTAGAAGGAAAACGCCTTTATCAATCTCGAGGTTGTGGTGATTGCCATGACGTTGATGGAAGTGGAAAAACTTTTATCAACGATCCTGCAATTGGAACAATTTCAGGTGCAAACCTAACAGCTGGTAAAGGAGGAATATTAAACGATCGAAGTGATGAAGAATTGGCTGTCGCCATTCGCCATGGTGTAGGAAAAAATGGACGTGCACTCATTTTCATGCCTTCCACTGATTTTCAAGGTATGACAAATGAAGACGTTGGAAAATTAATTTCTTATCTTCGATCATCTACCCCAGTGGACAAAGAACAAGGAGAAATCAAACCAGGTCCTCTAGGTAGATTTTTATTTGTCATTGGAGAAATTCCTGTATTGGTCTCAGCAGAACAAATCGATCATGAAACAACTCATCTTCAAAACCTAAAACCAACTGTATCATTGGAATATGGTAAGTATGTTGCAGCAACTTGTACTGGATGTCATGGAATGAAGTTAGTTGGTGGCCCCATCCAAGGAGCTCCTCCTGAATGGCCTCAAGCACAAAATATTACGAAAGCAGGACTTTCTCATTATACAGAAGTTAGTTTTATTGAATCCATCCGAACAGGAAAACGCCCAGATGGATCAGAGATCAAGTTTCCAATGCCTTGGCAAAGTTTAGCTAAATTAACAGATACAGAGCTAAAAGCTCTTTGGCTGTATTTGCAAAGCATTTAAAAACAAAATTCACAATTCCCTTTACAGAAGGGAATTAACTCGTTTAATTTTCTTTTTCGAAACTCAGTTCCATTCCATTTTCAATTTCTTTAATGGATTGGAACTGTACCAAAGAATTGCCATCCATGACATTGGATAGTTCTAAACTAAATCCTTTTGTTTTGATCATTTTACTTCCAGGAGTCCAAGATCCAGAGAATTGTCTGATTTCCTTATCATTTAACTTTAATTTTGCAGTAAAATCTTGTCCATTACCGGTGATTTCCATCTGTAAATTTTGTGGACCTAATTTTGGATTCCAATACATAGAAGTCCATTTTCCAGTAAATTGATTTGGCAATTCTTCTAAAGACATGGCTCTCTTTTTTACAACGGATTTTGGTTCATTCCAAAAAACCGAAACAAAATTTGAATCTTTGGATTCAGCACCAAACTCTGATTTGGAGCGAACAGTGTATAAAAAAAGATCACCAGATTTTCCAGGAAACACTTCCGTAAAACTTGTCTTCTTTGATTCCACACTGGATACAAATTCTAATTTACCAGGTTTACCATTCTGGATTGGTTTTCGATAGATATAATATTCAAAACTATCCTTCACCGAATCCCACTTCAAACTGACCATTTTATCTTTTCCAACTGGGTTTGTAATCAATTGTTTTGGAGCAGGAAGTGTCACACCACCCGCACGTTTTGTCAAACCAGGATCCGTTTTTCCAAAAGCAACTTCACTTGGTTCCGCATAACCTAAGTCATTTGCAGCTATCACTGTATATATAAATGATTTTCCATTTTGAATGGTTGTATCAGAATCTGTATACGATGTACCAGATACTTCGAATTGACCCGAAGGTTCTGCATTCTCATCAAATCGAAATAAAAAATAATTTTTAGCACCAGGCGCAGCTTTCCAATTCAATTGGATTTTATTTGCATAATCACCATTTGATGCTGACAACTTGCTAACTTGGTTTGGTAATAAAGATTGATTGGCTACTTCAACAGCAATGGAATCACTCCAATCTGATGATTGTTTGGAATTGATGACAGCATTTACACGATAATAATTCACTTCTCCTGATTTAGGAGAGTTATCTACATAATCTGGTGACTTACTTGTCCCAATGGTTTTCCATTTAAAAGTCGAATCTGATTTAGCAATTGTATAGTTTGCGGCACCATCAATTTCGGACCAAGCCAATTGGACACTCGTTGTATTTCCATTCGAAAAAACAACTCCACTGAGACCAACAACTTGTGTCAAATTACCATCTTGTGATGGTTCCGACGATGTAAATCCCTCTACTTCTAATGAGGCAACTGAAACATCTTCAGCTCCAATAGCTAAAATTCGATACGCATAAGTAGAGTTTGGTGAAACAGATAGGTCGGTAAAACTTGGTTTGTCTGAATATGCTAAGTCATAAAAATCAGATTCTTCCTTTCTTTGAATTAGGTAAGCGACTGCAGATTCTTGGTGTTTCCAAGTCAGTAGAATTTTATTATCGAAGTCACCTTTGGAAACTTTAATTTCAGTGGGAGCTAAAATAGGTTTTTTAGTGGGATTAACACTCACAACTGGCGTTGTTGTATTCTGTGGTGCTGGCTCATCAATTATCGCGTATGTTTCTTGTCCAACTTTAGCCAACATCGAATAGGATACCCATCCAAATCCATTATCACCCCAGTTTGTACCCCATGAGTTTTGTAATTTAAAGGCACCTTTTTTACCCGATTTCGATTTTTTATTATCATCATATCCAACAATTGTCATGGCATGGCCACCATAACTTTGGCCACTATTCGCATCATAAACAGTGGCACCTTTCAATTTATAGAAAGCATCATCTATGATCATACCAACCATCACAACATTCTTGCCAGCTAATACGCGCTTGATTTCGTCTGGGTTTTTAAAATTCAATCGAGAGAATGATTTTATTTTATATTTGAGAGCTTCTTGTTTCGATTCTTGAGTTGGTTGTGACAAATAATCTTTGTCTGTATAAGGCATACTGCTCCATGGTGCCACACCATTGGATTTTAAGAATTCCATAGTTTTGTAATAGTATAATCCTTTATCTTCTCCCCCATTTTGTTGGTTGTAAATGAAGGCTGGTGAAAACACAAAGTTTCCTTTTCCACCAGCAAACGGCGGATCATACTCGGTGCTTTGGCCCTTATTCTTTAGTAGATAGGATTTGATCGCATAACCTGTAGCCCATGCAACACAACTATTTTGCCTTCCTTGGTTTCCAACAGGTGGCATTTGTGATGATAAGTCAATTGAACTTGGTAAGTCTTCAAACGAATTAAAATCACGTTTGAGAGGAATTGTATCTTGTACTTCTTTTGGACTCGGGATGTAACCACAAGAAAAGGTTCCAGGTTTACAACCAGGTGAACGAACACTACTTGGGTCAAACTCTTCCGCAAAAGTTGTATGGAATGAGAACAATACAACTCCGAGTATTAATGATTTTATTTTCAGATTCATGGTTTCATCCTTTCTATAAACTTTATTATTTCCTTTTTTTGTACCCATTCAGGTTGCTGAATTTCTTCTAACCGATAATAAAACTTTGATTTGGTGGACCCAAATCGAAATTCTACAAAATTATAACTTATCCCAGTGATTTGTTCTTCGGGAATCTCTTCATATGGGAATTGTGAAATACCCATGTCTAAAAAATGATTCATCCATTTTTCATACTGGACGGGCGATATGTCTTTCGTTTCCTCTAGTTGAAGTTTCCCATTCTTCATGATTTTTCGGGTTAAGTGAATAGTTTTGGAGTCTGTCCATAGATGGAATTGTTTTGCATACCTATATTCAGGTGCAACGGCTCCAGAACTCTCTTCCCAAAACAAATCCATTGGTTTCCAATTTCCTTTATGGTTTTTCAAATTTGTAAGATTTGGAGGTATTTCTTTAGATACGTTATTTTGTTTCGCTTTCAGATTTTGTTTTATCGTTACTGTTTTATTTCCATTTTTAGAGGGAAGAGATGAAGATACATTCGAATTGGTCTTTGTTTTTACTTTTCTATTTTTTGGATTTGTAGATCTTGCAGAGGAATCCGAATTTTCATTCGTAGATTTAATTTGTTTTTTTGTCTCCACTGGATTTGGATTCGCCATGATTTCTCCTCCTACAATTGACCAGAAAGCCAAGGATAGAAATATCTTTACTAGATTTACCAAAGTGGATTGATTCCATCTTGTTTCCGAAAGAAAACAAGACATTTTTTTTAGTGAAAACGCTGTTCGAAAAATGAAAGGATTGTCCCAGTTCTAAAACGATAAAATAGAATTAACTACTTCCAATTTCTGATTTAAGCCATTTTTTCTCGCCAATGGATTTTTTCATGTTTTCAATGAGTGCAACAGAAATGTTGGTATTAAGTTTTACCATATCTGGGTCTTGTGCAACAAGGATCATCTCATCTATCAAATAATCAATTAGGTTCTCTATCGATTTTCGACCTGATGGATCAGTCGCCATCGCAACTGTGGCTTGAGAAACCGCAGAATAAATGGTCAAACTAATTTGTTTTGTAAGGTTAGCTTGCATTTCTTTTGGAAGTAAAGAAATGGGTTTCATATTAGCAGATACTCTTTCAGATACTTCCGTCACTAAATTTTGAATCAAAGCTTGTAGATTTGGATTTTGTGCCGACTGTGCTATATTTTTAAGTGCTACTTTTTTTAACTCTGCTCGGTTTTGGTCGATGGCATTTACCAATTGATCAAGAGAATTTCCTGAACGAACTTCGTTTTGTGTTTCTGTTAAAATTTGAATGGTGACAATATCAGAAATTTCTTCTTTAATGATATTTGAATAATAACGTAATGTTTTACTAATCAAATCATTTCCCAATATTTTGGTGAATTGATTTGTCTGTAACATTAAATAAATTTTATAGACACGAACCAAACGGAAAAAACGAAATTCTACGATTGGTATGAGTCCCAAAACGTCATACCAATGATAAATAGGATACAAAAACCAAGCTATGTATGTTTTGTTTTTGATGGCAAGTAACCAACTGATTACAAACTCTGCCAAAAAGAAAAATAAAAATGGTGCATCTAACAGTAAATAGTTGTTAACAGGTGTTCCATCCGAAGAGATTGCTCGGTAATAATTGAGTGCAAAGTATTCTCGAAAGTTTGCATTAAAAAACTCAATTTTTTGTTCCAATGATCGATTTTGGTCTCTCCAAAACCATGCAAAAGCAACAACTGTAGAAGGAATTCGATCCCGATTTAAAATTGGGTCCAATTCTTGTCTTAGTTTTAAATCTCGTGCTTTTGTTTTATGAGTTTGGTATTCATTTTTAATTTTTGATTGGATATCCAATAGAAATTGTGTTTGTCCAGACATGGCAAATGGATTGTTCTCCACAATCTCTAACATTCGTTTGTCCATTTTTTGGATAATTGACAAAATTTCTTTTGATTCATTGGTCTCAATACTCAATCGATTGATAAAAGCATACTTTTCAGAAAGTTCACTTAAAGTTGTGATCTCGTCTGTCTCTTCCATCACACTAAAAAATTCATTCAATAGGAAAAGAATCTCTTCGACTTTTTTTCGTCGTAATTGTATGTCTTCGATTTTGAGTGCTGCTTCAAAACCAATGTAAAGTGAATCAAATTTTTCGTTGGCAACTTGTGTTTTAAGAGAAGTTAAGACTTTATAAATTTCTTCTCTTGTGTTTTTTCTTTGGTTTTCTCGAAACTCATCATCTCGTAATTGAGTTAGGTATTTAAGATCATCCACCAAATCTGTGTATGCTGTTGTAGTTCGATGTGCTTCAATCCCTAAAATGGGTTTGTCATACATGGAAAGGATTTCTGGGAATTTATGAAAATAAAATGGCCTTAAACTTAAATAACTCAAATCAAATATAATAAGAGCTAAATTTCCAAGGACAACAAACACCATTGTGATGTCCCATAACAAAGGAATTCCCAATTTATGTTTTTTAATCAAGTCCCAGGAAATCATAACATTACCAAGGGTAGATGTTTCCTACCCTATCCTTTTTACATATTGCGGCGGTACTGACCTCCCACTTCATACAATGCATGTGAGATCTGCCCTAAAGACGCCACTTTCACCGTTTCTAGTAACTCTTGAAAGATATTTTCTTTGGCACGAGCTACTTGTTTTAATTTTGTGATCGCGGAATCCGTTTTGCCAACATTTGCTTTTTGGAATGCCTTCAAATTGCCAATTTGTTGTTGTTTCTCCTCATCTGTCGAACGAATCACTTCCCCAGGAATCACTGTTGGGGAACCATTTCGATTGAGAAATGTATTCACTCCGATGATCGGATATTCACCAGTATGCTTTAAAGTTTCATAATGGAGGGACTCTTCTTGGATTTTATTCCTTTGGTACATTCTTTCCATTGCACCGAGTACGCCCCCACGTTCTGTCAATCGATTGAATTCGGTGAGAATTGCCTCTTCTACCAAATTGGTCAGTTCTTCAATGATGAAAGCTCCTTGTAATGGATTTTCATTTTTAGCAAGACCTAACTCGCGATTGATGATAAGTTGGATGGCAACAGCTCGCCGAACGGATTCTTCTGTAGGTGTTGTAATTGCTTCGTCATAGGCATTTGTATGAAGGGAATTACAATTATCATAAATTGCATATAAGGCTTGCAATGTGGTTCTAATATCATTAAAGTCAATTTCTTGAGAGTGAAGTGACCTTCCAGAAGTTTGAATGTGATACTTTAACATCTGCGAGCGTTCATTCGCTCTGTATTTGAACTTCATTGCTTTCGCCCAAATCCGTCTAGCCACACGACCAATCACTGAATACTCAGGATCAATTCCATTGGAAAAGAAGAAGGACAAGTTCGGAGCAAAGTCATTGATGTCCATCCCACGGCTAAGATAATATTCCACATACGTAAATCCATTTGCTAGAGTAAAGGCAACCTGAGTGATTGGATTGGCACCTGCTTCTGCTATGTGGTAACCACTAATAGAAACGGAATAAAAATTACGAACTTGATTTTGAATAAAATGATGTTGGATATCACCCATCATCTTCAACGCAAACTCTGTCGAAAAAATACATGTGTTTTGGGCTTGGTCTTCCTTTAGAATGTCCGCTTGGACAGTTCCTCTCACTTGAGAAAGAGCATCTTTTTTTAATTTCTCATATGTATCTTTTGGAAGGACATCATCTCCGGTAACCCCAAGTAAGAGTAATCCCAAACCATTATTTGTTTCTGGTAAGTTTCCATCAAACTTTGGAACAGGTAATCCTTTTGAATCAAATATGGATTTGATTTTGGATGTGACCTCTTCTGTTTTTCCTTCCGACCGAATGTACTTTTCACAAGCTTGGTCAATTGCTGCATTGAGAAAAAAAGCAAGGACCATTGGTGCAGGTCCGTTGATCGTCATGGAAACAGAAGTAGAAGGATCACAAAGATCAAAACCTGAATAAAGTTTTTTTGCATCGTCTAACGTTGCAACATTGACACCAGAGTTTCCAATTTTTCCATAAATATCAGGTCGTATGTCTGGATCCTCTCCATACAAAGTCACAGAATCAAAGGCAGTTGACAGACGTTTGGCGGGCATTCCCGAACTTAAATAATGGAACCTTCGATTGGTACGCTCTGGTCCACCTTCGCCTGCAAACATACGCGTTGGGTCTTCTCCACTTCGTTTGTATGGATACACACCTGCAGTGTATGGGAAAAATCCTGGAAAGTTTTCTTGGTAAGACCATTCTAAAATATCACCCCAATCCACAAATCGTGGAGTGGCAATTTTTGGAATTTTAAGATGACTTAATGATACAGTATAATTATCAACTTTGATTTCTTTGCCACGGACAAAGTAAGAATATTGTTCCTTACGAAAGGACTCAATTTTTTCTGACCAAGTTTCAATGGTATTTCTTGAATCTACGGATAAAGAATTCCAAGTTGTTTGGTATTCAGATTCCAAATCTACTACTGATTTTCCTTTTTTGGAAAGTAAAGTTATAGCACCTTTCAGTTGGTAGGCGGAACGAGCAAGGTCGGCTTCCTTTTTGATCCATTCTGCATTTCGATCAATTTCTTCTTTGATTTCTGTTAAGTATCGAACACGGTCTGGAGGTAGTACAACGGATGCTTCTCTTCCAACTTGGTTTTTTTGGTATTTTGATTTCCAATCTAAATTTGATTTTTGAATCACCACTCCCATCAAGTGGGCATACAATTCATCTGTCCCGGCATCTTGGAATTGAGAAGCAATAGTTCCAAACACTGGCATACTATCGACGGTATCATTGAATAAATTACGGGAACGTTGGT
Source organism: Leptospira levettii (assembly GCF_002812085.1). Taxonomy (NCBI): domain Bacteria; kingdom Pseudomonadati; phylum Spirochaetota; class Leptospiria; order Leptospirales; family Leptospiraceae; genus Leptospira; species Leptospira levettii. Next base: position 1,406,107 of record NZ_NPDM01000001.1, on the reverse strand, counting down.
ATTGTTTTTTGACATCTCTTAAGGCATCAAGGGCACCACGTTTATCAAATTTATTGATCGCAATGACGTCCGCATAATCGATCATATCAATTTTTTCCAATTGAGTGGCAGCACCGTATTCTGGTGTCATCACATACAATGATACATCCGCAACTTCTGTGATTTCAGAATCACTTTGCCCTATTCCTGCTGTTTCCACAATGATGAGATCATAACCAGCTGACTTAAGAATCTGGATGGCACCTTTTACACTTCGGTTCATGGCAATGTTTGCTTCTCTTGTGGCAAACGAACGCATGTAAACCCTATCATTGAAAATGGAATTCATACGTATACGATCACCAAGTAGTGCACCACCTGTTTTTCGTTTGGAAGGGTCTACCGATAAAATCGCAATGGTTTGGTTTGGAAAATCATCCAGATAACGACGAACAAGCTCATCCGTTAATGATGATTTTCCAGCTCCACCTGTACCAGTAATCCCAAGGACAGGAATTGTTTTTTTAGCAGGTGGAAATTCCAAATTGATTGAATACTTTGTTTTTTCTTGCAAAAGAGAAAATTCCATCTGTGTGATGGCTTGTCCCAAAGCTAAATAGTTTTTCTTTTGAATGTGTGACGCCAAATCACCGTTAAATGACAGTGGTGTTGCGAAATCAGATTGTTTAACCACATCATTGATCATACCTTGAAGTCCGAGGGTACGACCTTCATCAGGTGAATAAATATGTGCAACGCCATATTGATGCAAAATTTGAATTTCAGAAGGTAAAATCGTTCCCCCACCACCACCGAACACCCGTATGTGGTTTGCTCCTTCTTTTTTTAACAAATCAATCATGTATTGGAAGTATTCTACGTGACCACCTTGGTAACTGGTGATGGCAATTCCTTGGACATCTTCTTGGATGGCACATTGAACGATTTCTTGGACACTACGGTTGTGACCTAAGTGGATCACTTCCACTCCACTTTGTTGTAAGATCCTACGCATGATATTAATGGAAGCATCGTGTCCGTCAAAAAGAGAGGCCGCGGTCACAAAGCGGATTTTGTTTTGAGGGGAGTAAGTCAGAATTTCGGTGCTCATAGAGAACAACGTTCTATGAGCATAGTCCTGGATTCAATTGGAAAATGTGACGAGAATGACATAACTACTCTGATCATGCCATATTTTCGTTAAAAGTCGAGACTAAAGGATGGATTCTGCCTGTTTCATCAACTCTCTCACCTTGTTTTCCAAGATTTCAGTGAGTTCCTTTGCGGCTTTTTTCTCAGGGCCAGTCGGAAACTCGGAGGGTGGAATGGGTTTTCCAATCTGGTAACGAATCTTTGTTTTGAAAGCATCTCCGGTAAGAAATGCCTTGGGTTTGGACATATTGGTCGCCCCTACGATCCCAGATGGAATGATGGGAACACCCGCGCGGATCGCTAGTTTTGCCGCCATGGCACGAAAGGATTGTAATTCTCCTGTTTCGGAACGTGAACCTTCTGGGTAAATGGAAAGCAATTCTCCCTCTTTCATCAGATCCACCATATAATTCTCTAGTTTTTCATAGTATTCCATCGCTGCCCGTTTGTCCATTTCTGATTCTTTCGCAGCATTTCGAATGATGGGCATACTCCCCCAATTGATTAAATTTTTTTTCACCACACTTCCCAGTGAGTTCAATAAAACTTCAATCACAGGTTTTGTGAGACTGAGGGGTGGGTAATGAAAAGGAGAATTTTTATGGTTGATAATGGCCATAATCTCTTCTTGGGGGTGGAAAAGTTCATATTTTCCTAAATAAACAATTTTACGATCTGCAAAGGCACCTTGGACAGGAATGTCCAAATAATCAGTATGATTGGAGATGATGAGGGCCCCACCTGATTCAGGGATATTCTCGGAACCAGCTACTTTTACGTCATAAATGAGCTCTAAAAGGTTACGGAGGATGGTTTTTGGCACCTCACGAGGAATCACAAACAAACTTTCTAAAATATCAGCGGGATTTGGGTTAGGTTCCATAGAAACATCACATATTTCAAAATAAAACTTTATGAAATCAAGTTCGATTTTCATCTTAGATGGAAAATCCTATGAAAGAACTCTTTTTAGCCGAAACATCCCCATGGTTCTCATCAGGTCCACTCGATGCCTTACACATCTTGGACCCTTCCCTTGGAGGAATCTTTTTTGTGATTTCTACCATCTGCCATTATTTGGGTGGAAGTAGTTTTTTCCTTGGTCTTATCTCTTTTGTTTACCTGTATTACCGACCAAAACTTGCTTTTGAACTTTCTTTAGGTCTATTAACCTCAGGCATTGCCGTTTCACTTTGGAAATTTTATTTGGAAAGCCCAAGACCATTCCCTTATCCAGAAACATTTGATGAAAAAGCGTTTGGTTTACCTTCTGGGCATGTTTATTCGGCGATTGTCGTATGGGGTCTGTTAGCGTACCGTATTCCCAAATTATGGTTTCGAATTTTGTCCATACTCATTATTTTGTTTATGCCATTTTCCAGAATGTATTTAAGAGTACATTATTTGGGAGACGTGACTTTAGGATTTGTTTTGGGTATTTTACACTTAATCATTGTTTTGTTATTATTAAATAAATATTACTCAAACAAAGTGGAATCGTTTCTTTTTACAAACCAATATAGAACATTAGGTTTATTGGGCATTGTGCTTACCTTGCTACCAATAACACTCGATTCTCCTTTCTTAACAGAGGAACACCATCATAGTTTATCTGGAGTTTTAATGGCGAGTGGGGCACTTGGAGGATTTTGGCTTGGAATCTTATTTTACCCAAGATTTAGCAAAAAAGAATTTTTGGATTGGAGTATGCCCACTATCAATTTCCAATTCGGTTCTGATGTTTTCGCAGTTTTTTGGAAAACTTTTTTTGTAAGACTTTCCATCTTAGTAATTGTGATGGCGTTGTTTTATGTAATCCCTGGAATTTTGATTAAAAAAACAATTTGGAAAGATGATTTATTTCTAAGATACATTCGTTACTTAGTGGTTAGTTTTGCATTGGTATGCATTGTTCCACTGATTTTACAAAAGATCCAAAAAGGAAAGTTTTTGCAAAACTAATACATGCAAAAAATTAAAAAAATCTTCCAACTTCTCAAAGTCGAACTGATGAAAGAAGGAGTTTTAAAAAACTCTTTCTTTGTAAGTAGTTCCAAGGCAATTTCGGCGGTCTCCAATCTTGTCTTTATGATTTATTCCGTAAATTTGCTAAGCAAAGCGGAAAATGGAAAACTACAATATTTTTTAGGATTCCTTCCTGTTGTACTTGCGATTGCTGAGTTTGGTTTACCAAATGCACTCATCAAATACATCTCACCTTTGGCCGAAAAAAAAGAAAATCCAGGAGCCATTTTAAATGCATCGCTAAGGATCAAATTTTATTCTTTTTTATTCTTATCAGTGATTACGATCATTGCCTATTTTACAAGTAACGAAAACTATTTAGTCCTATTACTTCTGTTATTTGGCGGTATCATCATTTCCTTTATTTCCTATTTTGAAAGTTTATTTGTCTCCTATCGGAAATATAAATCATTATCTCTTTGGAATCCCCTTCCTAATATAATTCGATTAGTATTACTTTTTTATTTCTCGGAAACGAACGAACATCCGTTAACTTATATGGATATTCTTGCAATCTTTTGTATTGCACCGATATTTGTTTTATTTTTGTTTTTTATTTTTTTTGGAAAAGAAGAGATCTCATTTTCAGCAAATCCATCCGAAGTCCGATTAAATGAAAAAAAACTGCTTCTATTTAATTTATGGGCATTTGCAGCTTCTATTTTTGCCATTTTATCAGATAGGATGGAGATTTTCTTTTTAAACCAATTCCATCCTCCTGAAATTGTGGCCGATTATGGAACCGCCTTGCAATTGTTTAGCGGATTTATCATCATTCTAGCAACATTCAACTCTATCATTTATCCAAAAATGGCAAGACTCGCAGAAACAGATGAATTCCCAACGGTTCTAAAAAAATCCGTTTTTTTAGGTGGAATGATAGCAATCTGTTTGGCACCAGGAATTTTACTCGCTGAACCCATTTTAACATTGTTATTTGGTACAAAGTATACTAACTCTATTTCTGTTTTTAAAATTCTATATCCCAATTTCTTATTACAATTGGTATTTGCTCCACTAGGAACTGCATTATTTGCCTTGGGACTTCCTAGATTACTCGCGGGTCTAGCCTTATTAAGACTTTTATTTGGTGCTTTGTTTGACTATTGGATCATCCCTGACTTCGGAGCAAACGGAGCCGCTGTTTCTCTATTTTTAGGTCAAATTGTATCTTGGTTATTACTCACAGGATATTTTATGGCTTACTTTCGGAAATAACGTAATCGTAGATTTTTTTATAGTTAGAAATCAGAACTTCCCATTCATTGGGACCAATATTATTTTTGTTTAACATCTGATAGGCGTCTTTTACTGATTTACCTTCTGCTAAGTACTCTTTTAGTTTCAAAAGTACAATTTTAAATTGGATTGAGTCCAATTGTATGTCATAGTCCCTATTGATTTTTGTACCTGATGACATTTCAAATTCTCTTACAAAAAATTCTGAAAGTGCTAAAATGCCGTAACCTTTCTCACTAATAGGTTGTAAGTCAGTTCTTGTTTTTGCCCAAGCTAATAAAAATAAGGAAGGGACAGGTGGATAATCACCTAACGTGGTACCATCTGGTAATTGTAATTTTTGTGAAAACCTTACGATTGCTCTCGCTAATTCTTTTTTACGTCTCAAAGAAATTTTGGATGCATCTTTTTGTGTTAAATAAGAAACAATCACCCCCTCTTCTTTACTATGGTCTGTTTTTTCAAAAAATCGACTCAGGTCGTAGGAAAAACGAGTGTCAGCTTCCCTGTAAGAGAAAATAACCAACAGAAGAGGGAAAATGAGAAGAAATCCATGCCGATATTTCAAAAGTATTTTCTTCATCCCTTCTAGTATCGGGATTGTTTGTTACCTCATTCTTTCTTTTTTTCAAATCCTTGGTGCCCAGTCCTATTCTGACTCTGTAAAGGACGATGATCGAGCCAATCGGCAATTTGGATTGGTCAAGGTGGGAGAACGCCAAAATTTGCTCCCACAACTTTCTGAAAAGGATGGATTCGGATTCCAGTCTTCTGTGGTTTCGGGAGGAAAATTCCAATCCCAAAAAGGTGGAATCGATTCAGAAAAAGCCAACCGTTACCACTCAGAAGGCATTCTAACTACACCATCATTATTTTCATTCACTCAATCAACATGGGCATCCGGATTTTTTGTCTCACCTCGTGTCACACTCAGCGAATCCCGCATCACGAACAAAGAAGTTAGAACCGTGTATGACACAGAAGTTAATTTCCTCTTCAGAAAGGAAATTTCGAAAATCCAACTCTCTATGGAAGTTGGCCGTGGTTACAATCGACTTGACCGTTATGGATTTGTATTTGTGGGAATGGCAAATGCCATCTTTTTATCTCTCGACACTCAATATGGATTTCGCCTAACAGGAATTCGTTTAAATGCCAAACCTGAATTAGAAAATTGGTTTGGGCCTCCTTGGTCAGGTTACAGAAGAGAATTTTATGGTGGTCGTATCTCTTCAGAAAAAATACTATTTTGGGAAGAGTTTCGGCTGTTTCATTTTGTGTATGAAGACCCCAATCACAATACAAATGAATCTCTTGGTTCGGGGCAAAAAGTCTCAGGCAGGTATTCTTATTCGGGAATCGAATTCCAATCTAAACCTTTTTTGGAAACATGGAGGTTTGATTTTACAACGATTAGGTTATTAGGGGAATCCAAATCTTCTAGTTCACCATGGTCTGAATCAAAAATAGCAACCAATTCATATTTGGGATACTTTTCTTTACACACTCAAAATGAAAAATTGAGTTTCGCTTTAGCAGGACTTGTCACCAAAAAAGATGAAAAAGATAGAATTGATTCAAATAGCAATGGTTATGCGTCAAGTTTCGCAGAACCAAGAGTAATGGGAGGTTATTCTTCCTTTTTACTCTATCAATCCTTAGATTTTATCCATCCACCTTTGTTCCGAGATCGTACAATTTCGACAAATCCCAATTTTGAAAACAAAGGGAATCAGATGTTTGGAGTACAATTGGGTTGGGATTGGAATTCTTGGATTCGTAGTGATGTATTTATCAACCGTTCTGATTCCATTTTAGGAAGAGGAAATGAGGTGATTGGCAAATTGAGTCTGCAAGCAAAAGACTATGGAAATTTAGTTTCGCAATTTAGTATTTCGTATACTCAAATGGACCCTAGAAAAAATAGAGTTCTCATCACAGAACCATTTACAGAAAAAGAACCTAACAAAGAATACATAAGGTTTTATGTTTCTTTAGGAATTCAGTTTTGATTGGTTATTCCTGCAATCCGATTCCACGTTTTAAAAAATCGAACTTCATTTCCTTTTTCATTATAAACAATAGAATCAATATTCATTTTAGCTAAAAAAATCCCTCGTCCACTAACTAAATTGGCACTTGGATTTTCAATCGGATTGGGAATTTGTGAAACGGCAAAACCATTTCCTTCATCTCGAATCACAATCGTAACACCCACATCATCCATGAGTAACTCTACAAAAACAGATGAATTATTACCGGCACATCGTTCATCGACATATTTAAAATAATCTTGGTTGGATTCTAAACATTCCTGTTTTTCAGCATAAGTCACACCCGCAACACCATGTTCGATGGCATTTGCCAATAATTCATACAACACAATTTTTATAGAGATTAAGTCTTCAGGTAAAGCATGAGGTGAATTTAATATTTGTTTGGTTAAAAAAGCAATATAGGATGTTAACTTTTTGATTTGAGGTTTTAATTTAATTTTGCAATCACCGCTGAATTGTGTGATTTCACCACTATTATATAGTAAGGTGAGGTCAATGTCTGCATTTTCAAATTTTTTAATCCGAGAGCGGAGAGCTTCCATTCGGAAGGGTTTTAGAAAAAAATCAACGGCTCCCATACGAAACACATCGATTGCAATTTGAATGTCACTGTCTCCAGTGATTACCAAAAAGGGAGTTTGGTTTCCGTCTGCCCTTAATTTTTGGATGAATTGGATTCCATTTAATCTAGGTAAGCTGATGTCCGAAATGATTAAATCAAAAGTGTTTTGGTTGGCAATAGCAAGAGCCTCCATCCCGTCGGAGGCTAATGTAACATTAAATTCGTCTTTGAAATATTCCCAAAACAATTCACGAATTGTTTCTTCGTCGTCAACAAATAGGATTTTCATAAGGAATGGCTTAGGGAATTAGATTGCCTTACCTTTAACAATTGTAAATCTATTTTTGAATTTTAGTCTTCCAAGTTGTAAGAACGTCCCAATTTGTAAGTAGACTGAAGCTCTTGTTGCAAATCCAAAATCTCCTTTTTGGTAAAAAAGGCGATTTTACCTCCAGACAACTCGAACGCGTAGTAGGTGGACTCTTCCGATTGCAAAAGAGTTTTTAATTGGCTAAGGGAGCTAATACGAGTTCCATTTACCTTCTCTAAGACTAAATCTTGGAAGTCCTGGTATCCTAGGTTACCTTCTAGGGGGAAAACACGACTGAGGATCACTATTTTTTCCCTGACTGGGTGGACTTTCTTTTGGTAATAATCTGACAAATACACCAATTTTTTTTCAGACTTCACCCTGTATTCCGAACCAAACTCTTTGAGATACGCATTGGAAAGTTCCGTAAAGAAAAATCCCCCTACAATCAAATACAAAGGTCTGCGATCTTTTGCTTCTTCTGGAATTAAAAAATCATTAGAATCATAGGCCCTTAGATCATAAGAAATACTGATACTTTGAAAATTTCGATGTAATTTAAGTTGGATCGTTTCGCCTAATTCTCGCAAACGTCCATCGGGTTTACGTAATAACAAATCCAAAACTTTGTCAGCACGGTCCCATTCATCCACTTTCGTAAGCGGAAACGAGTTGATCATGGTCACCAAATCTCCAGGGAATAAATTATAAGCTGGTCCAACACCAGGAATCACTTCTGATACCAAAAGTGGATTTGGAAATGATTTTGAATAATATTCTCTCTCCGAAGGAGTTAGATTCACATCGAATAAGAATCCTGGGTGAGGAAATGACTTACCACCAGATCGTAAAAACAATTCTACATATTCGGTTGGGATTAAAAAATCAGAAACCGCAATTCCACATAACAATTGATTTTTGAAGAAAAAATCAGACTCTTCTGTTTTTTTCTGTTCTAACATCAATACTTTGATTGGCGTTTTGGAAAAAGGCAAATAAACATACCGAGATTTTCCAGTCGGACAATGTTTGTCTGTCAGTTTTAAATCTAAATTTACAGGTTTTGGATATTTCTGCATTCCTTTTGATTCTAATAATAGAAAGCCAGTCTCACCATCATACGCTTTGATTGCCAATTTTGGTACAGAATAATCAAAGGATTCAAATTCCGCATAAACGGGGTTTTGTTTAGAAAGAGTGACACCAAAAAATTGTCCTTTTCCTAAGTGAATGATGTTTAATTTGCGATTAAATGGTTCACCAACTAACCATGGATTTTGGTGGCTAATCTTTTGAAAGGTTACCCTTGCTTCTATGACACGCTTGTCTTCAAACTCTTCCGCAAATACATTGGAGGTAAGCAACACTAAAAATGATACAAGGACAATCGACTTAAAGTTCTTCATAATTGGCACCATATCTTTTTTTAACTCGTTGGTTCATTTGGTAAATGGATTCAGGTCGTAACACAATTGGGAGATCCATACCTCTAAATTTTAGTACAATCATTCCACGTTTATTTTCTTTCCAAAGGGTTTTAAATTCACTTAAATCTTTTGGAACTCTTCCGTTAATCGACTCTACTACTTTGTATTTATATTTTTTATACTTCGATGTTTCTGGATCATTAAATGTGTAACTCAAAACAATATCTCTAGTTGTATACCGATAGAGAAGGTCTTGGATAAAATAACTGTAGTGGTATTGTAAGGAACTATCTAAATCACCATCTTCAGAGTGGAAAAAAGATCGTGTGATTGGTTGGAAAACAAAACCCGCTTGCAAAAAATAATCTTCAGTTCCATCTCGATAGAGTTCCAATGCATAATTTTTCTGCAAATTAACTTCTGCTTGGTTTTGTTTTCCTGCTCGATAAAAACTGATCGTAACTTTTGAATTCAATTGTTTGTCTTCAATCCAATCGATGATGAACTCTTTTTTATTGGAAGAAGTGAGTTCACCATCGTTTGAGATGGAAATTCCATCCACTGCTGTCACAAAATCTTTTTCTTTTAATACTTTAGAGAATGTTGAAGAAGGATAAATTCGATTCACAAAAATTCCTGTTTCACTCGAAGGAACTTTCATTGCTTGTTTTAAACTTTTTGGATTTCCATTTTGGAATGTAAATCCCAGATTTGGAAAACCATCATATTTTCCATCATTAATATCTTCTAAAAAATGTCGGATGATATCATTCGAGATCAAATATGCAATCCCTTGTTCTAATGTACTGATCTGAAATACTAGACCAACCACCTTTCCATTTTGAACAGCGGGTCCACCAGAATTGCCAGGTTGTATATTTGCCGATATTTTTAAAACATTTCTATAATCTAACCCAGAGTAGGTGTATCGATTCTTTTCAAATCGTAAAATGGATCCTTTTTCAACCGATAAACTGTCATTTCCATTTGGAAAACCTAATAACAATACATCCGAACCCAAATTGGGAATTCCCTCTAAAAAACTTAAGGATGTTGTTTGTTCTGAAAAATCTGGATCATTCACTTGTAATAGTGCTAAGTCACAATCATAACCAATAAATTTTACATCTGCTAAGTATTCTTTTTTAGTGAAACTACTCTTTACTAAAATTCGTTTTGCATCACGAACTACATGTGCATTGGTTAAGATGGTTTGATTGGGCAATACCAATCCTGAACCAAACCCTGTATAAAGATTTTTTTTCATCCAAGGTTGGGTTTTATTCTCAGTGTTAAACCCTTCATTCCGAATGAGAACTACGGAACGAAAAATGGAATCCACTGCGGGTTCTGATTCAGTTTGTGAAAATAATGTCCCACTCCATAAGAATAAACTGAGACAAATTAAGATGATTTTATTCATAATACAGAATTACTTTCTCCCAAATGATTTGAGTTTCTGAAATTTTTTTAAGAAGAGCCTTCCCTAAGACTCGTTCTCCTGGTTTTGGATCTTTCCAAATGGTATTCGAAACCATTAATTCACCTGTAGGTGCAGAGGGGGCACGTATCAATCGATAGATAGAGTCTTTAACGCACGTAATGCGAAAAACATAAGAAACTGTTTGATCCCAGTAAAAACTTTGGTCTTTTTCTACAAATTCCAACGGACAGGAAGAATCAAAAAAGATTTCTAAATTGGAAGGGACTTCTTTTCGCCTCTTTGGATTTTCTGCAATGGATTTGAAATAGAACAAGTTTGGATTTTGAATTGGTTGATAAGAGGTTACCTTGGTAGGTTTTTCATTTCGTATCTGATTTACTTTTTTTTGAGGGTAATCCAAATCTGTATCATCAAAATTAGTTTTTGCACCTTCGTTTGCATTTGATCCTACAAATTTAAGTCCTGTTTGGATTTCCAAATATTGTTTTTTACCAATTCGTTGAACAGACTTTAAACGAAATTCTTCTTTTGGTATATTGTTTCTATTTTGAGATAAAAATTCGATAAAAATGGGTTCTTCCGTTGTTTGGCAACTGAGTCTGTAATAAGTAACCGATGAGATTTTGGATGCCAATTGTATATGGCAATTCTCGTCTATCGTAGGGTATACACTACGATTCCGAATTTTTTGTTGGAAGTTTTTTGAAATTTTACCTTGTTTCCATTGAATGATTTCATCGTTCAATGATTGTAACGAATGAACCGTTGGAATTTTGTCAGCAGATAGATTGGCTAACGAAAATAGACTTAAAACGACTGAGAATGATATTGAAACATGCCAATTCATGGTTTACCGACTATCTTTAGTATCGGATTCTATACCCCTCGGAATCAACTCTCGAACAATTGATTTCTTTTCTCATTATGTCCCAGACCAGCTTTGAATTTTTTTTTTGGTTTTCAGACTTTCAAAAATTCGAGGGGGGGAAAAGTAATGTAAGAAATAGGAGAATACTTTTTTGAACTGGAACTTTCTTAAAACCGAAATAGAACCTGGTGACTTCCTCATCGATTGTCGTTCCCAATCAGCATATGAAGAAGAAACATTAGAAGGTGCCTACTACTATCCATTTATCAAAAAAGCATTCGGCTCTGACCCTGAATCCCAAAAAAAATTATATGGCCCTATGGCCTCTGTGGTCCAAGAGTTTCAAAAATCAAAAAAGACAAGAATCATTGTTTTTGATGAAGGAATGGGGATGTTTTCCACTCGTATGGTGTATTTACTCCGTGGAATGGGAATCAAAGATGCATATGTTCTTGGCCAAAAATGGCCTGTAGAAGGCAAAAAAGCAAAAGGAGATCTCAAAATGGAACCTCCTGTTGCGGATAAGGCAAAACCAATCGAAGGTGTTGTTGATAAAGCCTTCATGGAACGAAATCTTACGAAATTACAAATCTTTGATGCAAGGACTATGGACGAATACGAAGGTCGTCTTCCTCGTCTCACAGCACCAGAAGAAGGAACTCTTTGTGGTCGGTTACCAGGAGCTTTCCTTTGGGATTGGAGGAATTTGTATGATGGAGAAGCCAATCTCATCGAACGTTCTATTTTCAAAAAACGTCTGAATGGTTTTCCTTTTATGCCCGAAAGACCAACTGTGATTTATGATTACAATGGTGCCAGATCGTGTTTGTTAGCTCTTATGTTACGAGAGGCAGGATACATTGACGTTACCACTTACCAAGGTTCTTGGTTCGAATGGCGTAAATCCAACTTACCCAAACAAGCAGTTGCCGTTTTTGGTGCCAAACAAGGTGCACAAGCAGCAGCTCCAAGGGTAGGTGGAGTCGATCGAAAGAAAGTCTAAAAAAAGATTTACGTAACTTAAGACCATCGGTTCACTAAGCTCTCGCTCTTGGAGGATCCGATGGTTTTTCGTTTTTTATCCCTATGTTTTTTCTTTTTGTTCCTGGAATGTGCATCACATATTCTCACACCCATTCCCATTCAGGAAGAAATCTACCAAGTTTCCAAACAAATTCAATGGATCCAAAAACCAACAGAGTTCATTCTCAAAAATACATCCTTTGACAAAAACTTCATCAAATTATCGTTAGATGAACCTTTCCTCTCTGTTTCCGAAGTAGAAACCATTTCCAAATACCGAATGGCTTCTTTTAAATTTGAAGAGTCAATCAAACGAACCTGTTCCGAACAAACAGTGGATTCCATCAAAAAAGAAAATGGGAAAATTACCATCTTTGGTAAATTAACAGGGAAAAATTGTTCTTCCAATTACGAGGTCAACTTTGTTGCAAAATCTGATACTGAAATTGAATTCAAAATCACTGTCTCAGATGAAAATCTAAATCGAATCCAACTTGTGTATGTTTCTCAGCCGGATGAGAAGTTTTTTGGACTCGGTGAACAATTCACTTATGATGAGTTCAAAGGGAAAAAACCATTTTTCTTCACAGAAGAACAAGGCATTGGTCGTGGAGACCAACCCATCACTACAGGAGCCAATTTACTCGCAGGAGCTGGCGGAAACGCTTATACAACCTATGCTCCGATTCCCCATTATATCAGTTCAGAAAATCGATCTGTCTTTTTTGAAAACAGTGGTTATGCGAAGTTTGATTTTGATCACGCAAAAAAAACCAAGGTAGAATTTTGGGACTTCCAATCTGAAAAATCCATTTCTGGTACCATTTGGCTCGGCACATCTGCCAAATCACTCATCGAAACCTACACCAAAAAAACAGGACGTTTTCCAAAACTCCCCGAATGGGCGTACGGTACTTGGTTAGGTGTCCAAGGGGGAACTGATAAGGTTACATCCATCGTCAAACAAGCAAAAGATGCTGGAAACCCTGTTACAGCACTTTGGATCCAAGATTGGTGTGGAAGGCGAGTTACCAATTTTGGTGACCAACTCAAATGGCGTTGGTATGCCGATGAATCCCTCTATCCAGATTTTAAAAAATTTGTAAAATCAATGAATGATCAAAACGTGCAGGTATTAGGTTATATCAATTCTTTCTTAGCGGATACTGACCCTAAAAAACCTGGTGATGATTTTACAAACCCCCTCCTCACAGAAGCAAAAACAAAAGGGTATCTTGTTAAAAATGCAAAAGGAGAAGATTACCTCATCCAAACCGTTGGTTTTCCAGCTTACCTCATTGATCTTACCAATCCACTCGCTGTGAAATGGACAAAAGACCTCATCAAAAAGAATTTAATTGGAATGGGTCTATCTGGATGGATGGCCGACTTCGGAGAATGGTTACCCTATGATGCAAAACTTTACTCAGGTGTAGATGCAAAAGTGTACCACAACCGTTACCCTGTGGATTGGGCAAGGATCAATCGTGAAGCCATCAAAGAAGCAGGGATGGAAGGAAAAATTGTATTTTTTACAAGAGCAGGTTATAGTTATTCCAATGCTTATTCCACACTTTTTTGGGAAGGAGACCAAATGGTCAGTTTTGGAACCAATGATGGACTTCCGTCATCTATTGTTGGACTCACAACATCAGGTATCAGTGGTTATGCGTTAAACCATAGTGATATTGGTGGTTACACAACGATATCCAATCCTTTAAAAAACTACCATCGTACCAAAGAATTATTACTCCGATGGGCAGAAGTTTCTGCATTTACGCCTGTCTTTCGCACACACGAAGGGAACAGACCTCTGAAAAACTGGCAAGTCTATACATACACAAAACCTGATGGAACTAAATCACTGGGGGATGAAGATACAGTCCAACTGTTTGCTAAAATTGCAAGGATCCACTTTGCCTTAAAACCATATATCCAAAGTTTGGTGGAAGAAGCATCAAAAACAGGACTTCCTGTTGTGAGACACAATGCCATTGTGGAACCAGAAGACAAAATTCTCCTCAATTACAAATACCAATTTTTCTTAGGAGATGATTTGCTCGTCGCTCCTGTTGTGGAATCAAATGAAATTGTACAAGATGTATATTTACCTCGAGGGAAATGGACTCATTTTTGGACAGGCACAACCTATGAAGGAAATCGAAAAATACAAGTCTCTGCACCGATTGGCAAACCACCTGCTTTTATCCGTGTGGGAGGAAAATCAGAGGGTCTCATTCGTTCTTCCTTAGAAAGTATACGGAATAAGAATTAAGGAACCAACCCAGATGAAATTTGCATTAATTGGAGACATCCATGGTTATTGGAACCAAAAGGACATTGAATACTTCAATGAGTCAGATTATGACTTTTTGTTTTTTACAGGTGATCTAAGGGGGAATCCAAAACTAGGAAAGGTTTCCTTCCAAGGACTCACCAAACGCGCGTATATGATACCTGGAAATTGGGATGGAACAAGTCTCACCTCCGTGGTTGGAGAAATTGTAAATTCCAAACTCCTGATCCAATCAGGTCATTTGGGGCAAGGTAGAAGATTACAAAAACTATCCGAACGAGTGAGACCAATCACAATCCTTGGTTATAGTTCACTTGTATTGTCACAAGAATTGGATTTGTCTCTCATTGTAGGGAGACCACATGCCATGGGTGGAGGACTTAGTTTTGCACCTCATTTAAAAAAGACCTATCATGTAACCAATATGGAAACCTCCATCGAAACCTACAAACGCCTGATTGATGGAACAAAAGAAAAAAATTTACTCTTCCTTTCGCATAACGGACCTTTTGGGCTTGGTTCTGCTAAAAATGCGATCTATGGTGCAGAATTTAAAAAGGAAGGTGGTGATTGGGGTGATACCGATTTAACGGAAGCCATTCAATATGCCAAATCGATTGGGAAAAAAGTTCCCCTTGTCCTTTCTGGCCACATGCACCATTCCATTAGCAAAACCAAAGAAAGGGAAACACATGAATACACTGGTGGGACTTTTTATGTGAATGGAGCCAAAGTCCCAAGGATCAGAGAAGGGAAACACTTTCACACAAAGATCGAATGGACAGGGGGATCTGCCACTGTCATCCCCTTGTGGGTTTAAGGGAGTAAAAGAGTTTCGATTTCGATTTTGCCAGTAAGAATCTTGTGTACGGGACAAGCATTGGCAACAGAGTACAATCGATCTCTTTCCTCAGGTTTTAAATTTCCTTTAAGAGTGACTTCACGAACAAATTTGTGGTCTTCTGGGGAACGTTTATCAATCGTTACTTGGACAGAAACTGAATCTAAAGAATACCCTTTTCGATCTGCATACATTCTTATCGTAATCGATGTACATGCTCCTAAAGAGGAGGCAAGAAGTTCTGTCGGCATAGGACCTAGGTCAGTTCCCTCTTTATCTGCTGGTTCGTCTGCTATCCAATGGTGTTTGCCTTTTGAGATTTTGGTTTCGTATTTCGTGTTTTCTGTTGTGACGATTACTTTGTCTTCGAATACTGCTGTCATTTGGAATCTCCTGTACGAATTCGTTCCGCTTCCTGAATCGCTTTGTCTCTATTTTTTAACATAGCTTCTTCGACTTTCAATCTCATATTTTCAAATTCCACCTCGTTTAATTCGCGAGGAACGTAAATTGGTTCTCCATACGAAACAACAAAGGTTGTAAACGGTTTTGGAACCCTATGTTTGTCCCAAGCTTTTTCCAAAATCCATTGCCTTGAACATTCATAATGAAAAGGGACAATGGGAACTTGTGTGACTTGTGCAGCTGCTATGATTCCAGGTTGAACAATGAGTGCAGGTCCTCTTGGTCCATCAGGTGTAAATGCAGCAGGTAATCCTTTTTTTAAATGTTGGATCATTGCTTTTAATGCTTTTGATCCACCTTTAGAACTACTGCCACGTATGCTTGAATTCCCAAAACGGTGAACCACTTGGTTGATAAAATCTCCGTCTTTTGATTCTGAAATTAAGACTGCTACATTTTTATTTCGATGAAGGTAAGGAGAGTACAATACGTTCGTATGCCAAATGGAATAGATATATGGTTTTTTATTTTTAAATATTTCTTCATATTGTTCGTTTTTGAAAATGCGAAATCGCGATGTGAGGCCGATGAATCGTTGTAGCCAAACGATAATAAGAGGTAAAAGCCAAACTAATATTTTTCGTTTCAAGAGATAAATTCACTCCCTGGAGTTTGTTTCCAGAGAATGTTATGATTAGAGAAAGATCAAGTTAAGTTTTCTTCTTAAATAGGTCTCCCAATTTACCTAAGTCTTCAGGTTTGATATTTGTACCTGCAGCTTTTTTGTTCTCTTCTTGGATTTCTTTGTACACTTCTGCTCTATGTACAGAAACATTCTTAGGAGCTTTGACACCAATCTTCACTTGATCCCCTTTGATATCAACGATGACAATTTCAATGTCATCACCTATCATAATGGATTGGTTACTTCTCCTTGCTAAAACTAACACGAGCTAAACCTTTTCGGAAGACATCTCTTCCATTGACTCTATTATATTTTTGCGAATTGGATGGTTCTCATCTCTAGAAATACATTGTTTTCCTTTTCCTTCTTTCCCATTCAGGATGATAGGCCCTTGTAAATTGGCAGTCATACCTTTTGGATTGTCATGGGGAATGGTCACAATGAGAAAAATTATCCCATCTTTCCAACTAGTTAAACCGATATCATGTAACTCTTCGTCACTGATTGCAGGTTTGTAATGATTCATAAACAGTTCAGGTTGGATCACAATAAATGCAAGACCCGACTCTTTTGTGGATTGTAACCATTTGAATGGACTTTCTGCACTTTCTTCAATCAGTGCATATTCATCAAATTCTTCAAATCCAAGTAACCCTTGTGGGAATTTTAGAATTTGTTTTGAATCCACTTGGATGGTTCCGAAAGGTTTTGTATGAATCGTTACCGACATTCTAGTTCCTGTTGTTTCTAATCTTTCTAATGTGCCTGTCATTTAATCCCAATTACCTGAGGAAATCCATCAAAGTTGGTTTGATGATTTTAGATCCAACATTGAGCGCATAACTATGAATAGTTTCTAACCATTTCATATTCATGATGGTTTCCGGAAAATCTATTCCTTCATTTTTAGCAAGGAGTTCCGTCATGTACATTTTATCATAAGAAACACGTTCTTCATGTTGTTCCAAACGATTCATACGTGCACCAATAGTAGAACGGTGGCGTAAAATATTCTCCAAAGCTAAATCCAAATCACCTAAATCACGACCACCAATTCTTTCTTGGTCTTTTTGGATGAGGTCATTTCGAAGTTGGATGAGAACATCAAAAACAGAAAGTCCTGTTACCGTAGCTGATTTAGAAAAATTATTGGGTGGTTCACTGGCACTTGGTTCAATGAGTCCGATATCACGTAACACAGTTCCACCATCTACATCCTCTAACCAAATTTGGTGAGGAGCTGTGGAAGAAATGGAGATGTTATCTTGGGCGAGTTTACTTGCTTTCACTTCCAATGGAGCATTATTGATTTTATCGATCACATCATCAATGGTATCACCCACAGATATATGGATTTCCACTCCATCAATTTTAAACTTTTGGTCAGAGGTAGCTTGGTAAGCAGAGTTGTCCACTTTGGATGTAACACTTACGTTTGTTCCCCAAAACACTTTGTTCCCTGGAATTGTGATGGGAATGTATTCACCTTTTTCAATCTCACGGAGTTGTTCGCCTATATCCCCGCGGTATTCCACACCAACATATTGGTTTTTTAGTTCTAAACCTTGCAAACCCTTAATTTTTGATTCGATTGGTTCAAAGGGAGGTCTTTCAATCACATGACCACCAAACAAAGGTTGTCCTGTCGCATCACGAGCGTTTGCGAGATCCACAATGGCACGTAAATGTTGGTCAATTTCTTTTCCAATGGCTACTTCGAGTTCGAACCCTTTGTCACCTTGGTAAATACCATTTCCAGCTTGTACGGTTAACACACGTACGCGTTGGAAAATTTCACCCATCTTATCTAGGACTCCATCAATCTGTTGCAATCGTTGGTATCCATCACCAATGTTTTCTTCGTATTGTGAAAGTTCATTGAGTCGCGAACGAAAGTACATTTGGTTGGTAGCAGCACCCGGATCATCGGAAGGTTTACGGATTTTTAATCCAGTCCCTAATTGAGTTTGGGTTTCGTCCATTGCCACTTGGTGGCGGTTTAAATTCCGCACCAAGGAATTGTTTTGCATCATGTTAGTGATTCTGATCATAATTATACACCTAACCTATTGATGATGGTATCTAACATTTCATTGAGGGTGGAGATCATACGAGCCGAGGCATTATATGATTGTTGGAACTGGACCATATTGGCCATCTCCTCATCTAAGTTCACTCCCATCACTGATTGGCGCATGTTTTCCAATTCCACCATCAGTTCGTTTTGAGTGGTATACTCTTGTTTCGCTTCCCGAGCTTCAGTTCCCAGTCTTGAAATCAGTGAGTTGTAAAAATCATCCGTTGTTTTGGAATAATCAAACATCACTGGTTTTTCTCTTAGTGCCGCTGCAATGAGAAGTGCATTGGATCCATCTTTTTGACCGTTTGGTGAATTGTAATCGCCTGATCCATTCACATCCTTACCCCGACCAGCTGCAATGTTTGCCGGGTTATTTCTCACATCGTCTGACATCTTAAAAAAAGAAGAAGGATGGTACATCGGTGTGAGAGTGATGTCTTGTGCATTTGTTTGGAACTTATTGATCTCACCAATTTTACGGTAATCAAACGATCCTGATACACCAGATGCAGTCAAAATCCCTGTGAGTCCAACAAGGAGCTCTCCAGAGTCTTCTAAGTGACGGATCATAAAGTTTTCTTTTTTATCGTGTGGGTTTGTCGTTGCTTTTAGCGCCAATTGGTTGTCATGCGACATGTAAGCAACAACACCAGTTTCCGAACGATTGATACGTTTGATGACAGCATTTAATGTATCATCCTTGGAATATGGTACAAGGATTTCTGTTTCGCCACCTGGACTTGCTTTTAAAAATCGCATAGTCCCTGAGATTCCGATCGGGCGATCAGGATCAAGAGAGGTGCGACCTGTCACACGAAACACTGCTGTTTTATCATTGAGTCCATCACCATCAGTGTCAATTTCCCCAAAGGTATTCGTTGCAAGGGCTCTTTGTTCGAAGAAGTTCACATTGGTTTTGCCATTCAGACCAAATCCATCTTTGTGGATTTCATTGATGACATCCATAGCATTGATCGCAAGGGCATCGACAGCATTGATTTTTTCGACTAAGATTCGATCTCTGATTTCATATAGGGCTTGGATACTCCCTTTTCGCAGGAGAACTGTATCACCAGTTTCAGACCATTTTAAATCTAGCAATCCGTCATTATTTGGATTCCCAACCAAGTCTATTTTGTGAACTTTTTGCCCTTGGATAAGGATTTGTTGGCCAATAAAAACCATGAGTTCATCTTCATCACTTCGTCCGATGGTAATATCCGCCATACCAGCTAATTCTTGCAAAAGTTCATCCCTTCTATCCAAAAGGTCATTGGGATTGTCACCTAATGCTTGTGACTTGGTAATCTTTTCATTGAGTGATTTGATGTTTTCTGCAACCGTATTGAGATGGTTTACCTTCGCTTCAATTTCCCGATTGGATTGGTCACGGAGTAGAGAAAGTTTTCTGTACACATCTTCCATACGTGAACCAAGTGCTTCGGCTTTTTCTTGTACAACGGCACGGTGAGCGGTCTCTTCTGGATAGTTCGAAAGATCTTCCCAAGAAGACCAAAACTGATCCATCATGGACCTGAGTGTGGTTCCCGTAGGTTCGTTAAAAACTGTTTCTACTTGGTACAAATAATCATTTTTTTTGCCCCAGTATTCTTTTAAGGAAGAGGAATCAATGATACGATCATCTATAAAATTATCACGAACTCGTTCAATCTCAGAAATTTTTACCCCTTGTCCGATTTGGCCGGGTACTTCTGCTCGATTGAAAGCAGGATCATAAATTGGATCCATACTATTCATGACAACTCGTTGACGCGCATAATGTTTGTTATCCGCGTTGGAAATATTATGACCTGTGGTTTGGATCGCTTGTTGGTGGACCGAAAGTCCTCGTTTTCCGATTTCTATACCTTGGAATGTTGATCCCATACGATTCTCCTAGGCAGTCGCGTTCAAAATGATCGCGCCTTTTTGGCTCTGCCCACGCCTTGTTGGTTGTTTGTGAGAGGTATATACCTTTTCACGGGATAACTCTTGAAGAGAGTCAACGGTTGCTTGCAAAAATTCTTTTCTGGTTCTAAGAAGTTTATCATTGGTGATGATGGCATCCTTAAGGTCTGCCACCACTTTTTTGAGTTCTAATGCAAACGTTTTGAGTTTAAAATTGGACTCTCGGTCCATTTGGTTTAAAAAATGAGTGAGTGTGATCGAAGATTCGTCTTTTTGGAACTTTTCCTTTTCATAGACATCTTCTATGGTTTTCATCCGAATTCGTTCCAATTCAGAGGCTTCTACCATGATATGATAACTTTCTTTGACAAAGGACTCGAGTGATTTGCCGTCCGCTTGGTGGATGGCGTTTCTTTTTTTGCCTTCCAAATCCAAAAGGCGCTTGTAACAGTCTATTTCTGTAGTAAATAAACTTCTAAGTGATTCTACCCAATCCAACATGCGAATTCCTTTTCCCTTATGGGAAGGATCGACGGATTCCCAAACTAGCTTAGGAAAATTTATAAAAATTTACTATTTTCAGGTCTATGTCTCGAAAATCACCATGTATTAAAATCTGTATGATGGATCCAGAATCTGGGTTTTGTGCTGGTTGTTACCGAACAATCGAAGAAATCGGGGCTTGGTCCAGTATGAGCGATGAGGAAAAAGAAGCGGTCTGGCAGGAGCTCCCGCATAGAAAGGCGGGAAACTCTACCACAGAATAGGTTACTTAGTACCTTTATCAATCTTATTGCGGTGTTCCTCACAGAGTCTATAAAGTTGATCTGTAGATGGATTTTTCTTTGTGACTTTTTTTCCGCATACAATACACAAACCTTGTGCTCTTCTTCTTTTGTATAACAATTGAACTCGTTCGGCACCTGATAAATTGTATTTACTGATTTGAAGACGAACTCCTTTTACCAAATAACTTCCGATGGCAGACTCCTCTCCTTTTTTTAATTCGGAAAAAATCTTGTTTAACTCATCCGGTTTAATCGATTTAGGCTTCATACATTCTCCTACTTTTTGCTAAATTTAACTCTCTGTTAGATTCTAAATGTTAATGCACATTAGTTTGTACCCACTAACGTGCAACTCTATTTTAAAATCATATCTGAATTCTCGAATATAGTTTCAAAAACTAGGGACAAACTCTAATATTTGGAATGATTTTTGTGTTGGCAAAGTGAAAAGATCGACTAAGGTTTAGAGAAAGGACCAATTTATGGAAAAGAAGTACAAAACACTCAAAGATTTTTTCCCATTCTATTTAGAAGAACATAGCCATCCGTTTAACCGTGCGTTACATTTTGTTGGCTCGAGTCTTGCTTTAGGTTGTATTCTAGGATTTATTGCGACTGCTAAGTTGTATATCTTAGGTTTGGCGCTTGTTAGTGGGTATTTCTTCGCATGGATCGGACATTTCTTTGTCGAAAAAAATCGCCCTGCAACATTTACCTACCCAATTTATTCATTTGTTTCTGATTGGATGATGTACTTCAAAATGTTAACAGGACGTATTGATGTTGAATTTGCCAAAATTAAGTCAAAACAAAATTAAGATGAATCTAGTTCTCAATTTGATGATAACTCTTGTTTTGCTCTCGGGTTGTCGCCCGAGAGAAATCACAAAAGAAGAAATCACTTCTATCCGTGATCAAAACACAAGTTCCCTCATTCCTTTTGCGGAAACAATTTTGCCAAAGATACTGGGAACAGAATTTAAAAACATCGAATCATCGCTTAACAAAGACAAACAGAACGAAGTTCATGTCATTTATGGGAGTAATAGTCCTTTAACATTCAATGATCCGTCTGAGTACCGCAAGGTGATGATTGAATACCAAAGTTTGGTGATGTTACGCATTGGTTATGTTTTGAACCTGCACCATTTTGATCAGTTGTCACTTAGCCTTTCCAAACCGTTCTTCATCCAAGGAGAAAAAAATCCAGAGACAGAAATCCAAGAAGCTGAGATTTACCGAACTACGATGAAACAGATGGAGATTACAAAGTTCTTCGAGAACCATCCAAACTTCGATCCATTCAAAGCACCAATGATTGGAGAAAAGGAATGGGAAAAGATAACAGAAGAAGTACAAAAACTTTGGAAAGTAGAATTGGATGAAATTAGTCGTGTGAAGGTGGAATGACCCAAGGAACCATCTCTTGAATAGAGTGTTCCAATCGATCTAAATAAGATAGTTTTGGAATTTCATAAGCACCCAATTGCCAAGTCACATGGTTGAGCTGTTGGGTGTCAAATAACTCAAAGTTAGATTCTTTTAGTTTTGCAAACAAATGAAAGAGCCCGATTTTTCCTGCATCCGATTCAAAGGAAAACATACTTTCCCCTGCAAAAAACTTGCCGATCGCAACACCATAAACACCACCGACTAAAACATTTTCCGCATTCCATACTTCCACAGAGTGCGCCCAACCTTTTTTGTGGAGTTCCAAATAACCATCGATAAAACCAGGAGTGATCCACGTGTTATCTTTTTCCCGATAGGAACATGCCTGCATCACAATCGGGAAAGCTTCGTTAAAACTGATACGAAATTTTTTTTGTCTTACTTTACGAAGAACGGTTTTAGAAAAATGAACTCGGTGAATGTCAAAAATAGCGCGAGGATCCAAACAATACCAACGAATAGGATCCTCAGACCAAGGGAAAATGCCATGTGTGTATGCGTATAACAGCCGATCAACGGAGAAATCACCACCGACCGCAACCAAATCTTCCCTCCAATGCCGAGGGTTTTTAAAAAATTGGTCGAAACTCCTTTTTGTCAAGGTTCCAATACATCCTTTGGATAATCATAAACAATTTTCACTTTCAAACTTTTCCCATTTTCATCATTGATATTCGAAAGACCTTCGAATTGTAAAATTCGACGAGTTTGAACATCATACACCAAAAGAAATGGTTTCACAACTTGTTTCAAAAGAAAGTTATCAATTTCTAATCTAAGGTAAAGAGCTTGTCTTCCTTTCCACTCACCATCCTTGATTTTTAATACCGCAAATTTATAATCATCAAGTTGTACAGGAGCGATGAAGTGGAAAGACATTCTTTCTCCTCTAGACAACGATTCCCAATTGTTCCTAACAAAATAATCAAATCCTCCGTCCATCACAGCAGGAGATTTAGGAGTATATGTTTTTTCAGAAAGAGGATCTTCTTTTTTACGTTTAAAATATAAACGAACTGATTTCCCTTTTACATCAGCTCCTTCCGTATAACCATCTCTATCATCAACTGTTTTAAAAGTAGGTACTTCCGAATTTTGATCAAACTCAATGTGTTTGGAACCAAATACTTTTCCATTCGCATCTTTGTATTGGATTTCGGAGTGAGTGTGTTTTCCATTATTATAATATTCTTTATGATTATCCGAATAAATGTACTTTCCTGTGTTTAGATCATATGCCTTACCAAAATATTGGTATTTAGGTTTTTCTGCCAAAAGAGGCAAAAAGGATGGAAAAACTATGGCGAAAATTAGGATTTTACGTATCATACTCATTAGACCATGAAAAAATATAGACTGACTGACCAAAGGACACTTTTAGGGATTGTTTCCAAACTGACAACTACGGTTCTGCAAGATCGTGACACCAAACAAAAATTCACACTGATCAATCCTGTCGCAGTCAATGATATCCTAAAATCGGTTCACATCACAATCGAAACGACGGAACCTATGGTCTCTAAACCCAAATCCTTGGTTTGTGTCCTAAAGGAAAATCGTGTGGAACTACGGGTCAAACCTGTGAATCCGTACCAAGACGATTTATTACAGGTATACGAAATTTTAATCGAACCTTTGGAACGTTCCGCAAAACGAGCAGCGATCGAAGATATTTCTGCTTATGATTTGAAGATGGCACAAACCGCAGATTTAGGCACAGTGATTTCCATTTACGGAAAAACTTCCATTATCAACCAAGCACTGAACCAGTGGCAAATCCACTTAGAACAAGTGCTGACGAATTTTGGTTACTTTATTAAAAAAGTCCAAATCGGTTTTTATTATGCAGCAGACACCCAGCTTATGGAAGCCCTCGCTACATCCAAAGCTCCATATTACGTCCGTGATGCGAATCGTAGGATTTTTTATACAGATCGTGGATTTTACAGTCCTAAAAAATTAAGTGAAATCTACGTTCGATCCTATTTAGATTCGTTATTACTTAGTAATACAAAATCTACGTTAATTTTCCCATTTTTTGCCAATGGTAAGGTACTTTTAGGATACTTCGAAATCATCAGCAATTTGCCTGACCTAGGAAACCCAGTTCTACAATCAAATATCGAAGGCCCCGAGGGAATTGGACCCTTACTTAGTTTTTTAGACCAAAAAGCGGAAGAATTTGTTTTCCAACTTGAATTTGCTTACGCAAAAGATTGGGAAACAATAATTCGCACAACACCCGTTAGAGACATTAGCCAAGACGGTCGTGGGATAGGAATGACACTTCCGAAAGGAACCAATATTGATGGAAGACCTATAGGTTCACCAGTTTCCTTCCAATTAAAAATCAACTCATCTCCTTACACTTTTTTTGGAAGTTTACGAAGTCTAAAAAAAGGAGACAATGATACTACAAATATTGGATTACAAATTTTCCAATGTGACAAACCAGAAGGTATGTCACTACTTAGTACATACGCATCAAATTTAATTGGAGAAGCTGTTTCATGACACCCGAACAGTATGAAACAATCGTTACACTATTAAGAGAGATACAAAACCAAGGTGGTTCCGATCCCTATCGATTGGCTTTGTACTTAGTCCCCCATATTGGGATTATATTTGGGACCACATTATTGTTTTTTTTGTTCCAATGGTGGCATAAACAGAAAATGGCGCTGATCCAGTCGGGTCAGTACAAACCATGGAGTTTTGACATCAGATTGTATTCTTTTTTACTAGGTCTTTTGTTGACATTCACTGGATTTACATTATCGTTTGTATTTATACTCGTCTTAGGTCGTTCTATGGCGATGTTAGGAGGGTTAATCCCATTCGCAATTGGACTCGGTCTCTTGACCTTTTACAAACTGAGCCGGTAACAGAGACCAAACGGAAATGTAACGACGAAGACTGGAATTCCATCCAGCTCGTTTTAGGTGGAGATGTTTCTCAATTTGAAGTACTGATGAAACGGTACCAAGGGATGGTTTTTTCTCAAGCTCGCAAAGCTTTTTTATCGGAAGAAGAAGCTGAAGATTTTACCCAAGAAGTTTTTCTCAAAGCCTACGAATCTTTGAGCCAGTTCCGGGGAGAAGCTCAATTTTCAACATGGTTGTTTCAAATTGCAAAATTTCGCTTAACAAAAGTTAATAAAAAGAAATCTCATCTCATCACTGATTGGACAGAAGATGTATCAACTGTTGCCGACAAATCAAAACCCTCTGTTGTCGAAATTCTGGACAAAGAAGAAACTCATCATACTTTACATTCCCTCATTGCAAAACTCCCGAAATCTTACCAATTGCCGATCCACTTGCATTATTTTGAAAACAAACCTTTAAAGGAAATTGCAAACGATCTAAATATCAAACTAAATACAATTAAAAGTCATATCTCACGAGGTAAGGAACTTTTAAGAAAATGGTGGTCTCATGAAATCGAAGGATAAAAAAATTTTTATACCTGAACAGATTTTTTCGGAACCAGATCCATTTCTGAAAAATATGGAAGTTCCTTCTATCATCAGGATCAGAGTGTTAAGCCAAATTTTGCCTCTTAAGTTCTTATTCTCTTCTCTCTTTGTATCCTTTCTGTTATTACTCATTCCATTTGGAACGATGCTTTTTTCCATCCACCAAGATGAGAGTTCCATTTATTTACTCCCTCTTCTCATCAGCTCAAGTTTGTTTTTTTGTTTTTATTCCTTAGTGCTTGGCTTTTTACTCCTCAACACAAGAATTCCTTTTCTGAATGCATGGAAAGAGAAACTTGGATTTGAAGAGGTTTAAACGTTAGTGAAAGGTCTTTTATTTTCCTTCTTATTTTTATTCGTATCCGCATTGTCTGCAGAACCACTCCCTTCAGCAGAAGAATTTTTGAACATGGACCTGGACAAATCGATTCGTTTGGTGGAATCTCTTTCCAAAGAAGAGGCAAAGGTACTTGTCTCTGATTTACGGTTGGAAATGAAAAAATCCTATCCGAAAGTAGATCATTTTTACTTTCTCATCTCGCATTTAGAAGAAATCCAGGCGATTGAAAAAGAACAAGCGCGACTAAAATCGTTACTCTGGGTCTACGTTCTTGCCTTCGTTTTGTTCACTGGATTTTTAGGTCTGATTCTGCTTCGCCAACGAAAAGCGATCCGAGACATCAACCAAATGCTTGGTAAATGATCGGGAATCGATTTTTTGTCATCATTTTGTATTCTTTTTGTAATGAATCCCTGTTATTTTAAAGGCAATTCATGAAAATATTGATTGTAGATGACGAAGAAGACATTGCCGGCCTCATCCAATTTCATTTGGAAGAAGAAGGTTTCCAAACGGAAGTTTGCCATAATGGAATGGAAGTCCTCCCTCGTTTAGAAAAAAATCTCCCTGATGGCATTATCTTAGATTTAATGTTACCTGGTATCGGTGGTATGGATCTATGTAAAAGGATCAAAGAAAAGTACCCACAAATCCCGATCCTAATGGTCACAGCCAAAACAGGTGAAACCGATGTGGTATTGGGATTAGAGTTAGGTGCTGATGATTATATCCGTAAACCTTTTAATATCAGGGAACTTGTGGCTCGAGTTAGAACTGTCACAAGAAGGACAACAGACCCAAACCAAGAAGTACAGGGAACCATAACCACTGGAAAAATCCAAATCAATCCAACCGCTCACAAAGTTTTTGTCGAAGGAACTGAGATTGACCTAACATTAATCGAATTTAAATTATTACAGCTGTTTGCTGGAAATCCAGGAGTTGCCTTTTCCAGAGACAAACTTTTAGATCGGATTTGGGGCAAAGACGTTTTTGTCACTGACCGCACTGTAGATGTAAATATCAAACGACTAAGAGATAAATTACTCTCCGAAAAAGAACGACTCGAAACGATCCGCGGAGTCGGTTATCGATTCCGAGATGCGTAGTTTTTTTTCAACACTTCTCCTTCTCAATTGGGGTCTTTTACTCGTACTTTTGACCCTTGCATTGGGTGTATTTTATATTTATGATTTGGTTGTCCCAGCCGTAAGACCACTTATTCTTTTTGGTTTTGTACTCATTGCCATCTTTGGTACTTTTTATATTTCCACAAACATTGCAATGCGAATCACAGACCCACTTGCAACGGTTGAGAAAAAAACAAAAGAAATCAATGCAGGTGATTTTGGTGTTGAATTGTCATCACCTGACATTCGTGAATTGGCTACACTTGCCTCCTCCATTAACGAAATGGCAAGGCGACTTAAAGTTCAATTTTTAGATCTTACCGTTGAAAAGGAAAAATTTAATTACTTACTTCAAAATTTAAAAGAGGGTGTTTTTGCAATTGATAGAAACCATAAATTCCTATTTTTGAATCGAAATATTGCAGAAACCTTAATAGAAAAAAATTCACAATTCAAAGAATTTGTACCCTCAATCAAAAACAAAGAACTGCTAAGTTTTATTACCGATAAAATCAAATCAGGAAAAGAAGGAAAAACTGAATTCCAGGATGGACTTCATTTTTACACAGCAAGAATTTATCCAATTAAATCCGATGCCATGGTTCAATTATATATCGGAGTGATATCTGATATAACCGAAGACAGACAAAACCAATTGATAAGAGAACAATTTTTCCAAAATGCATCTCACGAATTAAAAACTCCTATTACATCAATCAAAGGTTATGCGGAAACTTTAGAATACAAATTAAAACTTCCACCTGATTCAAATGAAAGAAAATTTTTGGATGCCATACTTCGAAACACGGACCGGCTCATTCGAATCGTAGAAGATATGTTGACGGTTTCAAGATTGGAAAACCACAAAACAGTTTTAAATCTGACTGATGTTTCTATTTTAGAATTGGTCAAAAATGTTTCGGAATCTCTTGGTGTGATTTATTCTCAGAAAAAACAAAACTTGGTTCTCGACATTCCATTTGACCTAAAGGTTCGAGCGGATCGATTGTTATTGGAAGACTTACTCGTAAATTTGATATCAAATGCTTCTGCTTATAGCCCAGAAGGTTCCAGTGTCATTGTCAAAGCATCCACGACAGAGGAACAAAATGTGATCCAAGTCATCGACCAAGGGATTGGCATTTCTTCTGAAGATGCGGAACGAATCTTTGAGCGTTTTTTCAGAGTTGATACGAACCGCTCGAGAAAAGAAGGTGGGACTGGCCTTGGACTATCCATTGTAAAACACATTGCAAGGTTACATTCAGGTGAGGTTTCTGTTTCTCCCAATCCGAAAGGTGGGTCCATTTTCTCCTTTGTTTTTCCTAAAAAATAGATTCTCGTAAGAGAAGTCCCCGGATAGAATATTGGTATCCGGTAGGTAATTATGAAGTATCCTTTGGGATTTTACTCCTTTGGCAAAAATATTGGAATCAAAGATACAAGTTTAGATTTTGCTGTGATTTATTCTGAGGTTCGTTGTTCTGCGGCTGCAGTATTCACTCGGAATAATTTTCCTGGAGCTCCCATTTATGTTGGCCGTGATCATATCAAAGATGGATACTTACAAGCCATCGTCATCAATTCCAAAAATTCCAATGTGGCTACTGGAGAAAAAGGAATCAAGGACTCTTATCAAATTTGTGAAACCTTAGCCAAATCATTAGGGATAACCAAAGAAGATATTTTACCTTCCTCCACTGGAGTGATTGGTGTTCCCCTTCCCATCGAAAAAATCCTCACCGCTTGTGCCAGTGCCAAAGAAAACTTAAAACCTGGAAATTTAGATGAAGTAGCTGAAGCCATTATGACCACAGATACCAAGAAAAAAATTTCCTACCGTACCTATTCGCATAACGGAAATGAGGGTGTGATGTACGGAATCGCCAAAGGTGCAGGTATGATCGAACCAAATATGGCGACAATGTTATCCTATATCCTTTGTGATTTTTTACCTGAATCGAAAGATCTAAAAGGAATTCTAAAACGTGTTGTTGATCAGACTTACAACTGTATCACCATAGATTCGGATACTTCCACGAGTGATACCGTAGTATTAATGTGTTCTGGTAAATTAGGAACCATCCCCGATCAAAATTTTGAATCTATGTTAAAAGACATAGCCACAGAACTATCGAAAAAAATTGCAAGAGATGGTGAAGGTGCGAGTAAATTAATCGAACTAACTGTTAAAAAAGGAAGAGACGATCTTCAGGTGACTAAGATTGGAAAATCGATTTTAAACTCACCTCTCGTCAAAACCGCAATTTACGGCGGGGATCCTAATTGGGGACGTTTCATCATGGCAATTGGTAAAGTTTTTGACGAACCAATTCCATATGATCACTTAGAAATTCAATTAGGTGGCATTTCCGTTAAAGGTGCAAGCAATGAGACCAAATCAAAGTTAGCCGAATATCTAAAATCGAATGAAGAAATTTTCATTACAGTTGAACTCAATACAGGTAACTTTCAAAAAACTTTTTGGAGTTGTGACTTTACTGAAGGATACATCCAAGAAAACGCATATTATACAACATGATTTCTAATAAAATAAAAAACACGTTGAAATTTTTTTTACCGTCAAGTTACCAATTAAAACTTTCGGTTACAAATTTATTCACTCGTACTGTTTTTATTTTATTAGTTTATGTTTCGTATTTTATCATTTTAGTTCAAATACCTGAATCCATGTCTTATCGATTGGAATTAGCACTTCTTTTGACAAGTGCTTTTGCTTTAATTTTATATCTACCATTAATTGAGCGATTAGCAAGGTATATGCGAACAAAGTTTTTGTCAGAATATTTGACAGAAGACGCTGAGTCATATCGCCAAGCCATCAAAAGATTTAATTTTGATGCTTTGATTAAAAATGTTTTTCCCGATATGGTGAAAATTACTGGTAGTCAATCAGGAACGATGGCGGTCTTAACCCAAAATGGAACGTTTGCCTTTCACTCCTACTTTCGCGGAAGACAAAAAAAATTAAGTCCCACAAAAGACATTTTAGTAAAAGCAAGTTTTCAATCATTTTTATTAGCCAATCGGAATGGAGCATCGGTTGCCAACACGTTCTCAAATGAAAACATTAACAATGACTTCATGGAACTGCATGCTAATTATATTTATCCATTTATCTTTCGTGAAAAATTATTTGGCTTTATAGCGGTATCAAATATTCCTAATTCGGAGGCCAGCCACAGTTTGTCGTTATTAGCTGGTCAATCTGCTCTCACAATCCACAATCATATCCTCTCTTATCACATTTCTGAAAATAAAAAGTATCAGAAAGAAGCTGAGTATGCTGTACGAGTGCAAAATTTATTAGAAACAGGAACAATTCCAAATATACTTGGCTGGGAGATTACACCTTTTAAACGAACCAATCGAAACCTCATCGAATTTTTCCAAGTAGAAGATGGGAGTTGGTTTTTTGTTATCTTAAATGCAGGAAAATCATACCAACATATCGGAATTATACTTTCTTATATTTTAGGAGTTGTATACTCACAATCCAGACTAAAATTATTGAAAGGTTTTTCTGATATTAAAACATTAATTCAGTCCACCTTTCAAAAGTTAGACTGGAAAGAAAATTACGAAATGATCATTGGTAAAATTGGTTATTCTGAACTTTATATTATCCAAGAAGGGAAACAATTTAAGATTATTCGAAATTCGGAAGAAGTTGTGGCAAGTATGGGTTGGAAAAATATGATTAGTATGGACAAAGGTCCCATCATCATTCAACAACGAGGAGAACCCGTATTAAAATTTAATTTCAAAGAGCTGGAAGTCCAATGAGAGAACTGGCAATTACAATCCTCTCTTCATTATTATTTTTTTTAATCCTATTTTTTTCGTTTATTGGAATTCAAAATAGTTCCAAAAAACTTCCCTTTTATTATTACCCTTCTGGATTGATTGTTAATATTGGCGAAGAAAATAGAACTCATTGGGGAAATTCAATTGTCACTTCCGATTTGGAAACGTTTGAATCGATAAGTGATTTTTCTAAATTAGATTCCTATACTTTAAAACTTAAAAACTCACAGGGAGAAATTTACGAAGAAGAATTTAAATTAAAGAATATTCGCAAAACAGATGTTTTGGGTGTATTTTTTTCTGATTTATTTTTAGCTTTTTTTAGCCTAGCAATTGCTGTCTATTTTTACTATTCAACAAGAGATGCATTAATATTTGGTTTTTTCTTTAATTTTGGATTAATCATTTTATCTAATGTTTTTGTACTCGCATTCAAAAATTCTATTTTTTTGTTCATTCTAACTTTATATTTAGGAAGTTTTTTACAATACCATTTGATCTATCGACTTCGAGGAAAGGAGATCAATTCAAAATGGTTGTTACCTCAAGTTTTGATTTCATTCATTATGGCAATGATAGCATCGCAAGAGAAGTATGATTTAATTCTGATTGAGCGAATTGGAATTGTTGCTCATGCAATTACAGTCTTATTTGGATCGATCAATATCATTGCAAATGTTTATGAGTTAATACGATCAAAACCTCAAGAGGAAGCACTTTTAAAACGATTGGTTTTGGTATTTTCTATAGTCATTTATGTAGCACTACCAACAAGTATTTTGTTTTTTGATGGGTATCCTTGGTTTTACGTTCACCGATCTTTCTTTATATTCACATATTTATTGTTTATACTCAGCTTTTTTTATGGGACATACCGATATACATTTGTTCCGTCGTTTGTCATCTTTACACCAAGTATTGTTACATTAATTTTAGTAGGTATTATTTTGGGGACCTATGTTGGTTCTATTTTTGTTTTAGATTATCTTTTACCCATTCGTTACTTAAGAGACCGATGGGTTTTCAATTTTATCTTTTTATTTTTAGTAACTGCGTATTTAATTCCGTTGAAACTGAAAGTGAAGGAACTTTTCGATTATTGGTTTTTTGAGAAAAACCCAAAACTTAGTGCTGGCATCAATAAAATCACTGCATTGTTATCTTCTCCTTTATCAATGAGAAAAACCATTCTCACAATCAACAAAACCGTTAAAGAAACGGTAAATGTTTCTAATTTAATCATCCTAATTCCAGGTGATCAATTCGCAAATACTGATCTCAGAAATATTGATTTTATGAGAATCTCCCCACAATCAGAGATTTGGAATTATTTCAAAAGTACTGATCGTGTTACTGTCACCTCACATTTAGAATATGGAATTGGACTTCGAGAAACACTTTATAATTTTTTGAAAGGACTACATGTTCAATTGGCATTTCCAGCATATGATTCCTCCTCAAACAAAAAAAATATCCAAGCTATGATATTGATCGGAGAAAAATTAGATAAAAAATATTTTTCCATTGGAGAATTAAAATTCATTAATGAAGTTGTGAAAATTTCGGGAATGTTACTCGAAAACTATAGTTTATTGGAAGATGAAATTCAAAAACGTAAAATAGTAAGAGATATCCAAACAGCATCCATTGTCGACAACACCTTACGATTGATTTTACCGAGTGAAGTAAAAGGTATTGATTACGGTTATATATCAAAACCCGCTGTTGGTATTTCTGGAGATTACTTAGATATCATCCCAATTTCCAATACCAAAATGATTGTTTTGTTAGGTGATGTTGCTGGCCATGGACTTGGAACTGGATTTTTAGTAAGTGCTATTAAAGGTATTGTCAGAGAACAATTGAGAAATGGTACTTCATTGGAAGGATTATTCCGAGAAATTAATTCCTTTTTTCGCGCGAGATACAAAGGGAATGAATTTATGACCTTACTCGGTGGAATATTCGATTCCACTGAAAATGTTTTTAAGTATGTAAATGCAGGTCATCTTTCCCTAATAGAAATGCGCGCTGATGGCCAAATCAAATTACATTCAAAAACCCAACGAGTGTTAGGAATTTTAGAAACTGATTACCATGTTCAAGAATTGAAACTTTTACCAGGAACCAAACTATTTTTGTATTCTGATGGGATTACAGAAGCCTTCAGTGAACGGGATGAAATTTTTGGTGAGGACACTCTCATTGATTTTTTGCATTATAATGCCGACAAAACGGTCAAAGAACTTCCCTCGTTACTCGACCAAAGAATGACACAATTCAGAGGAAATCGGGAACAATCAGACGATATTACATTTATTGGTCTTTCTTTTAGCCCCAACTAGCCGATATTTAAACCGATGATGGCAGAAAAACCTGTTAAATTTGTCATTTTTTTATCGCTCATCCTAAGTTTAGTCGCGTTTTGGGACCACCAATTCACTTCGTACTTAAAAGAGTTTGTGGTTTTGATTCACGAAATCTGCCATGCAACAGCCGCTCTTTTTAGCGGTGGTGTTGTGAAAGGAATCACTCTACACGGTAACGAAGGTGGAGAGACCATTGCTGTTCCTGCATCCTTTCGTGGTTCTTTTATCCTAGTTGTATCAGCAGGATACATTGGATCTTCCATTGTTGGAGCATTTTTATTACGATTAGGATTCCAAGGCCGACATGCTCGCCAAACAATGATTTTGTTTGGATTGTTTCTGATTTCTGTCAGTGTGTTGTATTCAAAATTAGGTGATCTAGCTTATTTTACAGGTATTTTCTGGGGAGTTGGGATTTTAGTTTTAGGGATGTTAGGTGAAACGACCTCGATCCTATCCCTCGTTTTTTTAGGTACCAGCATTTCATTGTATTCACTATATGATTTATCTGATTTTGCAGAACGACTCGCAGAAACCGATGCGGGCATCCTTGCCTTTTGGATGGCAGGCCTTGGACCTGAAGATTTACAAAATGAAGAAATTCCAACAGTGGTTTTGATTTTGGGATATTTGATCGCAACACTTTGGTCATTGCTTAGCATTGGTATCATTTTTATGTCTCTCCGAACTTCTCTTTCTCACGAGGAAGCCCACCATTCTCCAGATCCCGTGGAACAATTTGAACGATTCCCTGGGGAACTCTCACCAGAAGCGAAACTTTGGTTGGAAAAAAGAGGGGTTGATCCGGAAAGTGGGATCGTTTTGCCTCCAAATTTCTTCTTAGATCCTCCTTCGAAAGACAACCAAGGTTAGTCCTTATCGCAAATTTTCATTTGCGTAGGACACCTACTTCACAAATATAGAATCTCAATGGCAAAAAGAATTCTCATAACGGGGGGAGCTGGGTTCATCGGGTCTCATTTAGCAGAAAGACTGCTCAATGCTGGAAACAAAATCATTGTTTTAGACAATTTTCACACTGGTAGAAAAGAAAATCTATCTCACCTACTTTCAAATCCCAATTTTGAACTTATCCGACACGACATCACTGATCCGATCAAGTTAGAAGTGGATCAAATTTATAATATGGCCTGTCCTGCGTCACCTGTCCATTACCAAAGTAATCCCATCAAAACCGTAAAAACAAACGTTTTAGGTATGATGAATATGTTGGGACTTGCCAAACGTGTGAAAGCAAGGATCCTACAAGCAAGTACTTCAGAAGTTTATGGAAATCCACTAGAACACCCTCAAACGGAATCGTATTGGGGAAATGTGAATACCATCGGAATTCGTAGTTGTTACGATGAAGGGAAACGTGTGGCTGAAACTTTGTGTTTTGATTACCACAGACAACATGGGGTTGAAATCCGAGTCATTCGCATTTTTAATACTTATGGCCCAAGAATGATTCCAGATGATGGACGTGTTGTTAGTAATTTTATCGTACAAGCGTTACGCGGTGAAGACATCACAATTTATGGTGATGGAAGCCAAACTCGGTCTTTTTGTTTTGTGGATGATCTTGTAAAAGGTATCATCGATATGATGAATGTCGAAAATTTTGTAGGTCCAGTGAATCTAGGCAATGATGGTGAATTTACTGTCAAAGAACTAGCAGAACTAGTGATCAAAGAAACTGGAAGTAAATCAAAAATAATTTATCTGCCACTTCCACAAGATGATCCAACAAGAAGAAAACCAAATCTAAGTTTGGCGAAAGAAAAACTGAATTATACTACCACTGTTCCACTCGTGGAAGGTGTAAAAAAAACCATCGAATATTTTAGCAAAAGAGTATAAAATGAAAATAGGCGTAATCAAAGAACCATCGTATGAAAACCGAGTTGCAATCACACCAGATGTAATTGACCCATTGAAAAAGTTAGGCTTCAGTGTTGCGATTGAAACTACAGCTGGAGACAGCGCATTTTTCTCAGACCAAGATTATAAAGATGTTGGTGCAACAGTGGAATCGAGAGATTCAATTTTATCTGGCTCCGATATTGTAGTTTCCATTCATGCATTAGATGAAGCGAGTGCTAAGAAGATTGGAAAAGATAAAATGTACATCGCTACATTATCACCATTGGCTTTCCCCAAAAAGGTGAAGGAAATTGCATCCGCATCATTCAAAATCTTTTCGATGGATACAATCCCAAGGATTACACGAGCACAATCTATGGATGTACTCAGTAGCCAAGCAACTGTTTCCGGTTACAAAGCGGTTTTACTAGCTGCCTCTAACTACAGTCGATTTTTTCCAATGTTAACTACTGCTGCTGGTACAATTACACCAGCACGTGTATTAATCCTAGGGGCAGGAGTTGCTGGTTTGCAGGCAATCGCAACCTCACGTCGTTTAGGTGCTGTTGTTGATGTATTTGATACTCGTCCAGAAGTTAAAGAACAGTGTATGTCACTTGGTGCAAAGTTTGTGGAAGTGGAAGGTGCAGCAGATGCATCCAATACTGGTGGTTATGCGGTAGAACAATCAGATGACTACCAAAGACGTCAAAAAGAAGCAATTGCAAAGTTTGCGGAAAAGGCAGATATCATCATCACTACAGCTCTGATTCCGGGAAAACGTGCACCTCTTCTGATCACTAAAGAGATGGTTGATAAGATGAGACAAGGTTCTGTCATTGTAGATCTTGCAGCGGTAAATGGTGGAAACTGTGAGTTAACAGAAAATGATAAAACCATTGTTTACAAAGGTATCACAATCATTGGGAATTCAAATCTCCAAAGTACACAACCAATGGATGCAAGTAAAATGTATGCAAAAAACATTGTGAACTTTCTCAAACTATTTGTGAACAAAGAAAAACAATTTAATATCAACTTAGAAGATGAAATCATCAACGCATGTATGATTGCTGAAAATGGTTCTATCCGACACAAACCAACCTTAACTCTTTTAGGAGAGTAATCAAAAAAAAAGGCCAGAAATATTTCTGGCCTTTTTCTACGATATTCAATTCAAAAAATCGACTTTTACCAACTTCCAAAACAGGAACGAATCAAACAAACATTCTGTTCCCGTAAAGATCTAAATCTCTTCACTTTGAATCTGAGTTCATATCGACGAGTTGGGGTTGGGTTCTCCATCTACGATGTACCCAAAAGTACTGCTCCGGAAATAACTTTACTTCTTCTTCTAAAGTTTTTGTCCATAGTTCTGTATAATGACGAATTACATCATCTTTTTTAGGATATAACTTTTTATCAACATAACCCAGATCTTTGACTCTTACAATTACCTTACCATTTTCACCAGCTAACACAGAATAATATAACATTTTGGCTCCAGTTAGATATGCCATGAGTGCTGGACCTACAAACGTAGAAGCTTGCCTGTTCATAAAAGGAACAAAGATGCCTGCTTTGCCAGCGTTTTGGTCTGCACCAAATCCAATCCAATAACCTTGTTTGAGTAGTTTGATCACCTGTGTTGATTCTTCAACAGGAACTAAAACAACACCATTTTTAGATCGCATCCGCTTCAGTAAGGTATCAACAAAAGGATTTCTTACCTTTTTGTAAATTCCTCCACCCTTCATTCGGATTCCCAAAAATTGAACTAAAATTTCCCACGTACCGAAATGACCGGAAATAAGAATAACACCTACACCTTCTTTTTTGGTATCTTCTTCTATTTTTAAACTAGATTCATCAACAACAAGATACTTGTCCAACCAAGCGTGTGTCATGCGAGGAGCCCAAAGAGTATGAGCAAGTAAAATTCCCAAATGACGATAATGAGCTTTGACCAAATTTAAAATCTGATCCTCTGTGTAATTTGGGAAAGCGAAACGAATGTTTTCTGCTGCTACTTTTCTATGTTTTTTATCAAATTGATAAATTAAGTTTGTTAAAAACATCCCATACGAAAGGCACCATTGGTATGGCAAAATCTTAAAAGGGAAATAAAATGAATAAACAATGATAAATGATAAAAAGTATCCGATGTATTTCATAAAGTTACCAAATATGGCCATAAAAAGAAATGGATTGTTACTGCAAAAATTCCAATCACAAAACCAATGACCCATCCTCCAATAATATCACTAACAAAGTGGTGTAAGGTGATCAACCTGCCCACTCCAGCAAATAAACTAAATAAAAAGAAATAAGGAGTTTCTCGAAATGCAAAAACAAGTATTGTTGCAACAACAATTGAATTTGCACTATGAGCGGAAGGAAACGAATGTTTCATATCTGGATTTGAATCCACTTTTCCCATAACACTCACTAGAGGGCGTTTTCTGGCGAAATACTTCTTTAATACCAAAACCAAACGATCGGTCATATATGTAAAAACCAAAACAAATGGCAGACTCATATAAACTGGTTTATATAGTTCACTTAAAAACATTAGTGGTAGTAAAACCAATGCAAACATCTCTCCTCGATTGATTCGAGATAAAACCCAACTAAGGTTTTTATGATGTAAGTGTTTTTGTATCCAAGTGGATAACTTTAAATCTACTCTGTTTATCCAATTCATTTCAAAAGCTCTTCTTTTATCTTCTGAAGTGCTTCTGAGAAACTAAACGTAAATTGGTCTCTAGTTGCCATATCTTTCAATGTTACGCTACCAGTTTTGATTTCGTCTTCACCACGAAGCAAAATCCATCTGTATCCTTTTTTTTCGGCATAAGAAAGTTGTTTTCCCATCTTTTGAGAAACTAACGAAACTTCGACATTGATCTTTTCTTTTCGTAATTGTTTTGCAAAATTATGGTTTTCTGCAAAGGAAGAATCATCCAAAAGTGGAATATAAACTGTAGAATCATTTTTAAAACTAGGCAATAGATTATGGACTGTTAAAAAGTTCTGTAACGTTACATCCCCTAGCCCAAAACCAATTCCCGTTAACTCTTCATTCGAAAATAATCCAATGAGATTATCATACCTTCCTCCGCCGTATAGGGAACGTTTGTTTTGTGGTGATGAATCGAAGATTTCGAAAATAAAACCTGTATAATAATCGAAACCCCTTACAACAGAAGGATCAAAATGTACAATGTCTTCTAAACCAATCATCTTAATCTCTTGGAACAATCCTTTGATTGCACTCAAAGTTTCTTCTTTGATTCCTGGGATTTGATTGAGTGTCTCTACGGTTGAATTTAAAAACAAATCAATTTTTGAAACAGCAGAACTATCATTTGGAATTGTTTTGGAAACAAGAGTGATGTATTCCTCTTGTGTGATTTTGTTCTTTTTGTCCAAAATTTTTGAAACTTCATGTGCTTGGTTTGGACTTACTTTTAAACCATCTAACAAAAATTCATCGAGTAATGATCTATGAGAAATGGTAACTTTGAAACTATTTCTAGGAGCACCAAAAGCAAAGAGGATGTCACAAGCTAGAGACAATATTTCTAACTCTGCACGACTTGTTGTGACACCAAACATATCAACGTTTAATTGCCAATGTTCTCTAAGACGGCCATGGCCTGGTTGTTCATAACGCCATAAATTAGGAATGGAAAACCAACGAATTGGTCTTGGTAACTCTCGTAATTTTTTTGCCACCATTCTTGCAACAGTTGGAGTCATTTCTGGTCGAATCGCAACTTCACGATCACCCTTATCGATAAAGTTATAAATTTGTTTCCCTACAATTTCTTCACCAGTTTTTGCTCGGTATAAATCTAAGGATTCGACCATTGGGCCATCATACTCTTCGTATCCATATGACCTTACAACGTCTTTCATGACGGAAAAAAGATAGTTCCGAAGGCGCATATCCTCAGGATAAAAATCCCGAGTACCTTTATAGTTTTCTGTAGTTAATTTCTGTTCTTTCAATGTTTGGCTCCTATTGAACCAAGAAGTTTAATTAAAAAAATCAATGAGACTATGGTAAATCTCTTTGGCTTTTTTGTCTCCGCTTACACCAGTGATCCTACCGCCTAAACGATAAAAATCGTTCACTTCTTCTAAATGACGTAATTCTACTGCCATCCGAATTGGTGCTTGTAATTTAAAATTGATGTCCAAGGTAAACGAAGGTTTCACTTTCAGTGCTTTTACAATTTCCATATCACTGATTTCCAAGGCAACTCCACCTCGAGAAACGTTCAAAACGTTTTGTTTGATATCAAGAATATGGGTATTTGAATCCATAATTCTTTCTTGAAACGTACGTTCAACCTCTTTAAACAAATCCAAAACTTCACTAGGGATTCTTGTTCTTTCGGTTTCTAATGAGAGATATGCAAAAAAATGCATTTCTTTCATTTGAATGAATAATGGATAATAAATATAAGATCCTATTTTTTTCTTTTTGTATTCATTCACTTTATCATCGAGTAAAAACTCATCTTCAAAAGTTTTTTTAGGGTCGAATACTTCATCCGAATTGTAAGATTCGAATGTTTCCGTATCCAAAACAAAAATTGGTTTTTTATGTTCCTTCATTAGATCAATTTCATCACTGTGTGTTGAGGATGAAATGAATACCACTTTCGACTGAGGGTAGTTCTTCAGAACGGTTTTTTGAATGTCAGATAAAATAACCTGTGAACTAACACCGGTTAATTTCGAAAAATCGATATTTGTTTTCGCAATTAAAAAATTGGAAGCAACAACATTACCTCTTACTTTTTCGTTCCTAGAATCTTGGCGAGTTGTATAAGTTTGCCGACGGTCAATTGCTTTCCCAAGTAAAAGATTATCCTTTTGATTTTGGATTTCGTAATCGATTTCTACATGAAAACTTGGTGTCGCTTGGATTGTAAAAATGGTTTCAATCATTTCGGGCATTGTTTCCAATTCCCAAATATGTGCCCCATCAGGACGTTCCCCTTTAAATTTCACTTTTACAGGGGAATCATAACCTTTTAGAAACAATCCATTTCCAGCCATCATCTGTTTGAAAAATTCAGGCAAAACACGGACGGCTTCTAAAGGAACATACTCGCGTTCTTGGTCGAAATGGATTTTGACTCGATTGATCATGTTAGTCTATCTTCTTAAAATTCACACGTCTATTGCGAGATCTTCCTTCTTCTGTTTCATTGTCTGAAATTGGTTGCGAATAATGATAAGCTTGCACTTTCATTCGTTCTTTTGGTACACCTTTCAAACGCAAATACTGATAAACAGAGAGAGCTCGATCTTCACTTAGATTGATGTTGTATTCTTTATTCCCTATATTGTCGGTATGCCCACCAATTTCAACTTTTTCATTTTTATGTTGGATAAGGAAGTCCGCCAAAAGATCCAATTTTTTCTTATCCTCATCGCTCAATGTTCGTTCGTTGAACGGGAAATAAATAATTGTGTTGTACAGATCATCAAAGTCTTTTAAATTTCGAAGGTACAATACTGTCTCTTTGCCTGACATCTCTTGGATTTTATCTTTTGAAAACAAAAAGGTTTCTTCTTTAAACCCTTTGGCACGTGCTAAGATCTCAAAGTCCATCGT
Source organism: Leptospira levettii (assembly GCF_002812085.1). NCBI lineage: Bacteria > Pseudomonadati > Spirochaetota > Leptospiria > Leptospirales > Leptospiraceae > Leptospira > Leptospira levettii. The sequence continues at coordinate 1,364,920 of NZ_NPDM01000001.1, read as the reverse complement.
AGGTGTTTGTTCTAAATCAAAATGACCATCTGTGGCCGATAAAGATTTTCCTTTACGAGTCAAATCATCAAAATAAAAACAAATTGCATTTGGTATGACTAAATCTGTTTTTTTATCTTTTACTACAAATCGGATCCCTTGTATGGTTTTGTCAGGACGACTGTCTTTAACAGGTCGTATTGGTTGCAAAATGATTTGTGAATATTGTTCTTTGTCTTTTCCCACATTACCACGGAGATCGAGTAATATTTCTGTTGGATGGAATCCAGGGGAAGAAACTTCCACGCGGTAGAGTTTCCCTGTTTTAATCGTAGTACGAAAATTCTCAACATCTTCTAAAGAAAGATCTCCACCGATCCGTTTTGATGTGATCACTTGGATGGGTTTTGTATCATCGTATATTTTTAAAGTTGAATCTAAACCAATCATAATGGCTTCCGATCCATCTAAAACCAGACCACGGAATACAAAGTCATAGGTCCTTCTCAAATCCTCTGGAACCATGGTTCGATAAATATCAAATTGGCCTTCACCACCAGGGCGATTGGATGCAAAATAAAACCAAAGATCGTCATACGTAACCGATATTCCTTCATTGTCACTTTCTTCCCAAAGGCTATAAGTAGAATAATCAGAAGGTGTATCAAAAGGAAAACCTGTCGATTCGCCTGACAGTGGTTGGTTGGTATTAAATGGATTTCCTAATAATTTTGGAGTTTCAAATTGACCATTTGCTTCATTCAATTCGCTAAAGTAAAAACTGAACTTTCTATTTTTGTCGCCACGATTAGAACTAAAATACAATCTAAGACCGTCCCAATGGAAGTTGGGACTGATTTCATCTTCGCTTGTGTTGATCACTGGACCAAGCGAAATAGGTTTTTGCCAAATACCATCTCTACATTTGATTTTTGGTTTATCTGGATTTTTTTCTGTGTCTTTTGTAATTGGTTCTCGTTTTGAAATCCATAAATCAAATCCACCGAGTCCACCAGGTCGATTGGATGAGAACACAACCGAACATCCATCAGGTGAAACTGCGGGCATTTTATCTTCAAAATTTGAATTGATTTCATTCACATGATTGGGTATTGACCAAAGACCTGTTCTTTGATTGATCTTCGTATAATAAATATTTAATCCGTCATAACCTTCTCTGTTTTTTTTGACATCTTTTTGTGTTTTGTCTCGAACTGATGTGAAGTATAGTTCGTAAGGTTTTTCCTCTTCATCAAAAAGAATCGAAAACATTCCTTCAAAATTGGTAGTATTCAGTTCTCTGAAATTTTTAGGAGCCGACCAGACAGGCAATTTCATTCGGTCAGGAAAACTTAAGTTTTCAGAAATCCAAAGGTCCATCCCTCCTTCTCCACCTGGCCTATTGGATTGGAAGACCAAATACCTACCTGTTGGAGATACAATTGGATTGTACTCCACATTTTGGGTATTGAGAGGTGGGTAAAACCTTACGTCCTTCACTTTCGGAAGTGGTTGGCCGAGGATTGGAAACACCGAAATCAGTAAGGAAACAAGGAATTTTTTCATCTGCCGTCTCTCCTATGTATCGGCTGATCGGAATTTTCTGCCAAGGGAAAAATATGGCTTTAAGTGAGAGGTTCCTAGGGAATCTTCACAATCATGGCTGAAATCTTCGGAATCCTAAACATAACAACTGACTCATTTAGTGATGGAGGGAAGTATTTAAATCCAGATGAAGCCATCAAAAAAGGCACACAACTTTTACAAGAAGGTGCAGATTGGTTGGATGTTTCAGGCCAGTCCTCAAATGTAGCGGCAAGTTTGGTCACGGAAGAGGAAGAATGGAACCGAGTGGAACCAGTGATACGTTACTTTGTTCCAAAAGGGGTTCGAATCAGTTTGGATAGTTTTCGCCCAGAAGTCCAAAAAAAGGCCATTGAAGCCGGTGTTCGATGCCTCAATGATATCACTGGATTTACCTACGAAGGTGATCGTGAATTTTTAAAACCATATAGCCAAAAATACCCTGATTTAAAATTTATCATCATGCATTCGCATAACAGAAATATTGCGAAAGTGAACTCTACATTATCACCCGAAAAAGTTATCAAAAAAATACAAGTTTTCTTCAGGGACAGAAGGAATGAGCTAAGTTCTCTAGGAATTGAGGAATCAGCAATTTTTTTTGATCCAGGAATGGGGTTTTTCCTGAGTGATGACCCAATGGTTTCCTTTCGAGTTTTGCAAGACCTAGAAATCTTAAAATTAGAATTCCCTCAGCTCATGGTAAGTGTTTCAAGAAAATCATTTTTAGGAAATGTATTGGGAAACTTACCAGTGGAAGATCGAGAGTTTGCCACCTTAGCATGTGAACTGCATTTGTTAAAAAATAAAATTCCATTCATTCGAACGCATAACGTACTTAAGTTGAGACAGGCGGAAAAAATTTGGAACTTATGCCAAGAGAACGAATAAATCCATTCCTAAATCAAAATTTATCCTTTCGTTTAAAAACAATGATTCAAACTTGAAGATTGTTTTTTAGTTTAACTCCTTCCAGAACGAACTGCTTTTCGAACATCTTTCCCTTCTTTCGATAACGTTGGGAAAAAAACTGATTCAGGAACTGAATATCCTTTTTCCTTTGCCTTACGATAATAAGGTAACAAGGAGTCCCATTTTGGATTGTCTTTTAAAACGAGAAGTGTGTCTCTCCAAAGTTCCAAAAAATTGATATCTGATTTTTCATTTGTCGATGCTGATTCAGCCCACTTAAGTGCGATCTCATACCGCCCCAATTCAAAATTCCCTTTTAAAAAGTAAAAATGGTAATCTTTGTTTTTTTTAGCAGAGACTTCTAATGATTTTGCATAATCAAGTAAACTGTACCAATTCCCTTTGTGGACCTGAATGTCTGCCATTCCATACAAGGCATTTTCATGAAATGGTACTACTTCTAAAATTTGATTAAAATATCCTTCTGCAAATTGGAAATTTCCCACTTGAAGATAATAATTGGCGAGTTCTTCATAAGCAAATAACTCCCAACCTTTCACACGTGACAATGCATCTAAAAGGACTACTTTTTCTTCTAAACGTAATCGAACTTCCAACTCTTTTAAAATTGATTGGTAAGTAACCGAACTACGAGAAGGTGATTCTTTGCTTACCTTCTGTTTGAGAACTTCATATTCATCTAATAGAAAATAAAACCTTAATCGATTGAGGTGGAGAGATACATCATTAGGATTTGATAGAATACAATTGTCCCAAGTAGCAGCAGCAGAATCTAATTGAATGGTCTTTGTGAAACGAATTCCTTCTTCATTACATTCTTTTGCTTTCGGATCGGTAGATTCTAAAAATAAGGTATCGGATTCTAGGACATCTTGTTTGGCGATTGGATAACGACAATTTTCCAATCCAAAAATCAATAGAATGGCAAAAGAAAAATAAATGGAAGGTTTCAATTTAGGAAGTACCGTCTGAATCAGCGTTTTCCTTCATCTTTTGCGCAAATACTAAATACTGCATCGCTTTTTCTGGGTTTCCATTGAAAAGATACAACAAACTTAAATCCAAAGCCTCTTGCGGATCAGGGGGAGAAAATTCTTCTGGATTTTCTTTGGAGAGTTCTAATTTCGTTTTAAATTCTTTTAATTTTTTTTTGGCTTTCGATTGGATTCTCTCCAAACTTTCTTTTGCCATTTGGTCTTCTTCTTGCCAAGCAGACTGTAAACTTTCATTAAAATGTGTGAACCCAACATCTTCTTTTACCATTGTTGTCAGCAAATTTGCAGACGCTTTATAATTCCCTTGTTTGGCCAAAATTTCGGATTGGATGATTTTTAGCTGAGCATTACCTGGATATAAAATCAAATAACGCTCAATCATTTTTAAACTTTCTGGAAAACGATTCCTTTCGTAATAAAACATCGCAAGCCCTCCTAAAGCTGATTTATGGTTAGGTTCAATTTTGATGACATTGTTCAAATACACTTCCGTTTTCTCATCGTTTCCCAATTTCTGGTATGCTTGGGCGAGTAATAAATGTGCTGAGATAAACTTCTTTTCAAAGGATAAGGTTTGTTTTAAGAAACTAATCGCTTTTTCTGTTTCATTGTGTTTATAAAGAGAAACAGCAAGATTATAACTGTTTTTAACATTCGCATGTAATTTGTATGCTTTTGAGAATAGCGGAATCGCCTCCGCGTGTTTGCCTTGTTTCGCGTAAATGACACCTAAGTTTTGTAAGGCAAGATGGTAATTGGGATCTTTTTCTAATAAAGATTTGTATTGAGTTTCGGCACGGTCCCATTCACCATTCCGCTCCAAACGCACTGCTTCATTGAATAGAGTCAGGATTTCCTGTGCCATACAGAGGGATTATCGATTCAGAATCGATTCTCCCCATAGAAATTTTATCACGAGATTGGAAAAACGAACCGAAAGGTACACACAAGAGTCCAGAGAAAGGGGAAAAATATGCAAAGGCTCATACTCATTACCATTCTATTGTGGTTCGTATCCTGCAGTTCAGCAGATGCTACGAGACGGGATTATAGTGCTTCCGGTGATCCAGAAGATATATTTTTTGAACGTTCACAAAAATCCAAACCTGCTAGTTCGAATGACCCTGTTGCAAGGTCAATCATGGATGATTTAGATGCGAAGTCCAAACCAAGCACTACTTCACCACAAGCTGAATTACCATCCAAAAAACCGACGACTCAGTTTGATGAAGTTGGTCTTTCTTCTTGGTATGGACAAAAATTCCAAGGTAGACCGACTGCCAGCGGTGAACCTTTTGACAGAATGAAAATGACTGGGGCTCATAGAACATTACCCATTGGAACAGTCGTTAAAATCCAAAACTTAGAGAACCAAAAAGAAGCTGTGGTTCGGATTAACGATAGAGGTCCTTTTGTCGATGAAAGGATTGTTGATGTATCTGAGAAAACTGCAGAAATCTTAGAATTTAAAGACAAGGGTGTCACTAAAGTTGGGATTAAGGTCTTAAAAAAAGGTGAGGATGAATTGGCAGATGACTTGGATGATTCTGACCTCTTAGATGATGCGCCCGCAAAACCAGAAAAACTCACCCCAATCAAACCTGGTGTGGCAAAACCATTGGTAAGTGGCAAAGGATTCACGGTTCAAGTTGGTGTTTTCCAAGAAAAAGAACGAGCCATTAAGTACCAAGAGACCATTAAGTCTGAATACAACCAAGCAGTCTTTGTCACACCGAGAGATGGCAAATATGTCGTTCAAGTTGGTGATTTTTCGGACCGTGCGAAGGCAGAATCCCTCAAATCGAAATTAAAATACGACGGAATTGATTGTTTCATCGTTACCCGTTAGACATTTCCCTTTTCCTCCGAGCAAAAAAGTACAGTTCTGATTTGCTCGGAGACGGTGGAAAATGAATTGATTTCACATATCCGCTTGTTACGATTTCGTATTAAATTAACATCTAGAAGACCCTATGGAAAGCACATTATCCGTTGACCACATACTAACAAATTATTATACATTCGGTAGTTTAATTGTCACTGTCCTCCTTGCGGTCTTGGCAACATTTTTCTTTTCACTAAAAGACAAAACTGTCGCAACCAAACACTTAGCTTTAGCATGTTTATTTTTAGCACTTTTCCAGCTTGGATACTTACTAGGTGCCTTTTACTACCATCCGATTGCTTCTTACCATCGTTGGATAACAGGTGGAATTATCATTTTTGGTATCATCCATTTTGGACAATACTTCTTTCGTTTCCCCGACAATAGAGATTATAAAGCTGCAAACATTATCCAAGTAATCTCTTACGTAATTGCTGTTGTTGTTGTATTATGGTTTCTAGTAAGTGTTTCCCAAGGGGAAAGGAAATACCATTTTACGGCTCACCATTGGGATTTTAATTCAGAGGGTGCCAGCCGAATTTTAAGTTTATTCATCGCTGGTTATTCTTTTTTCAATTTCATCGGATTACCATGTTATAGATTATTAAATGTAGAAAAAGACAAACGTAGCACCCTCCTAATCATTATGATTGCAGGTTTGATTGCCGCGGTAGTTCCAAACATAACTAATGTTATGAGTCGTGATGGAGCAATGGAAAGATCTACTTATCTGACAGCAATAGTATTAACTTTCACATTCTCATTCTTTATCATCACGATTACTTTCATCAACAATAGTACAGAACGTACAACGTTTATGGCCAAAATTGTGGGGATATCCTTTGTTACGATCCTTCTCATCATGCAAGCATTCTCTTATTTGGTGGACCAAGAAAAGGAACTTTCCTTTGATAATACCGCCATCCAAAAAGCCTTACGTGTAGCAGAAGGTGGAGAAAGATCAAAGGACATCGTCTTTATGATTGAATACGATTCCAATGGACAAAATCTTAAAAAAGCGTACTTACCTTCCAATGTTACCTTGGACCTGCCTCTTGTCCAAGCGGATTTATACAATACTGCACTTTACAATGAACTTGTTTCCTTAGGAGATTCCGATTATCGAAATTCCCTCACTTCCTTATTATCAAAAACACCTTATTACTTTGCTGGTTACAAAGATGCCATCACTCATTTTTTAAGTGATAATCCAGATCTAGAAGGCAATGAACTCAAAACCGAAGTCTCTAAACTCATTGAAAAGTTAAACAAACGTACATTCATTAATACCAATAAATTGGTAGATATTGATCCAGATAACTTCTGCGAAGAAGGTGTCAAATACATCGAAAAAGTCAAAAATGTTGATACCTTCCGAGACTCAATCCTCAAACACGTAAATGAATGTAAATGGGATGGAAAAGAAATTTCTGGCCGTGACTTAAAAGTGGAAATGTTAAAATTTTTCCGTTATTTTAAGCCAGATTTAACTCGTCACTACCGTAAAGATTTGGATGGACTTTCGCATTACGTTGCTTATATGACCTATGATGCGAAAAAGAAAATCAATCTGGAAGTAGGATTTAATTACCGCGATTACAGAAATTACATGCACAAATCTGCCAAACTAGAACTTGTGATCCTTGCAATTGTAATGATCGTTTTATTAGTCATTTTTCCATTGTTCTTTCGATCTGCCCCTGTGAATCCACTTTATGCTCTACTTGCTGGGGTAGAAAAGGTAAACCAAGGAAATTTAGAAGTTGAAGTGCCTATCAAAGTTAATGACGAAATTGGATATTTAGCCGAATCATTTAACGGAATGGTATCTTCCATTCGAGACGCCAGAAGAGAACTCCAAGATTATGCAGAAAACTTGGAAGAAAAAGTAAAAGAAAGAACAAAAGAACTCCAAGAAAAAATGGATGAAATCCATCGGTTAAAAGTTCAACAAGATGGAGACTACTTCCTAACTTCACTTCTCGCAAAACCATTGTTCTTCAATGCTAACAAATCGGAGAACATTCGTTGTGATTTTTTTGTGCACCAAAAGAAAACTTTTGAATTCCGTAACAAAACGGGAGACTTAGGTGGTGATATTTGTATCACAGGAAACTTAAAATTAGGAAAACCTGATGATTTCCGCCGTTTTACCATGGTGATGAATGGGGATGCAATGGGTAAATCCATGCAAGGTGCTGGTGGATCACTTGTTATGGGTGTTGTGATGAATTCCATTATGGCACGTTCCGCTGGTAACAAACGAATTTTAAACCGTACACCGGAAGAATGGCTAACAGATGTTTACGAAGAAGTGAATGCTGTCTTCAAATCATTTAGTGGAACGATGGTAATTTCTGCTACCGTGATGCTCATTGATGACGAAACGGGAAAGGTTTGGTATTTTAATGCGGAACACCCTTACAGTATTTTATACCGAGATGGCAAAGCAAGTTTCATTGAAAGTGAATTAAAACTTAGAAAACTTGGACTTGATTCTGAATATGCATTTGAAGTGCAGTCTTTCCAATTATTACCAGGGGACCAACTCATCCTTGGTTCCGATGGTCGCGATGATATCGATTTAACTCCTGATGAAGATGTAAGAACCATCAATGAAGATGAAACCATGGTTTTACGTTTTGTAGAAGAAGCGGATGGAGACATCTATGAAGTCGAAAGACTTGTGAAAAATGCAGGAGATATCACAGACGATATCTCTATGTTAAGTGTGGTCTTTAAAAGTGAAAAATCACCGATCCATCATACACCACCAAAAGACGAAATTGCTAACCAACCAATTGATGATTTTTTCGACACACCAGGTGATGATTGGGATGAAGCACTTACAACGACTGGTGCTTTTGAAGAAGGAAAGGCACTTTACCAAAATGGTGAAATTGAACGTGCCATTACCGTCATGAAAAAAGCATTTCTCGCTGATCCTTATAACCAGAAACTAAATAAATTTTTAGGACTGGTCAGTTATAAGGGAAAAGAATACGATATTGCTGCAAAAGTTTTAACTGAGTTTTTAAAAGAGAACGAAGGATCTGGTGAATATTGGTATTACCTAGCGATGTCAGAAAAAAAATTAGGGAATTATGAACGAGCTCTAAAAGCAGCCCAAGAAGCATTAAAATATGACCCTGAAAATTTCCAAAACTTAATAAACCTTGCGGATGTTAGCCGATTATTGGGAAATGTAGACCGAGCTCTTACCTATGTCACAAGGGCGCAGTCAATCGATCCAACCAATAAAAACGTGGTCAAACTTTCTAAATTATTAGAAAAAGCAACAAGCCTCAATTAATTGAGGTTAGAATTAAGTTTTCCACAGAATTGATTCTAAACTTTAGTTTTAAAGTTTAGAAATTAGAAAAGAGCTAAAATGAATTTCAACATTTTGGCTCTTTTTGTATTCAGAACACTCTGCATTTTCTTAGATTCAATTGTATAAAATTTTAAAAAACCAGCTTGCCATAGTTACGAAAATCTGACAAAATAAGCGAATCCATTTTTTAGAATAAGGATCTGTATGAATTTAAGAATTGTATTAAGTGTATGGGCAGTTGTACTTCTATCTAGTACTACGTTATTTGCTCAAAATGCTGATGTTGCATTGGGAAGATACCTTCCACCTGAGAAAGATTCGGTCATCGAAATTTTCAAGTGTGGTGATAAATACTGTGGAAAAACAGTTTGTATCAAAGATAACGCATACCCAGAGAAAGACAAAGACAAAGGTGTCCCTGGCACTCCTTACTTAGATCACAATAATGAAGATCCAAAGCTGAGAACACGTCCGAATTTAGGTATGGTTTTCATCACTGGTTTTGATTATGTTGGTGAAGGTGTTTATAAAAACGGCCGTATTTATAATCCACGCGATGGAAAAACATACTGTGGAAAATTCACTTCACTTGACGGTGGAAACCGATTGGATCTAAAGGGAACACTCTGTTCCATTACATTCATCGGAAAAACGAACAATTGGGTGAAACTTGGTGGTCTAAACTTAGATGACCCGAAATGGGATTGCACCTTTAAGACTAAAAAATAATTGAAATGATACAAAACCTGCCGACCGAGATGGCTGGCAGGTAAATGGTTCTCACCGAAACGTATTTACTTTTTTTCAAAGTCCTTATACAACAAAGACGGTTGGATCCCTTGGTTTGCTTGGTACTTCCCTGATTTGTATTCGCTGATTTCCCCTTCAACGGTATGATAAAAAATCTGACAGATTTGGACTCCAGAGTAAACACGTAGTGGATGGGTCACTTGGATTTCTAATGTCCAAAATCCTTTAAAACCAACATCACCAAACCCAGCGGTGATATGAACAAACATTCCAAGCCTTCCAATGGATGATCTACCTTCTAACATAGGTACTAAATTATGTGTTTCAGTAAACTCTATGGTCCGTCCCAAATAAAGTTTTCCTGGTTCCAACAACAATCCTTCTTCAGGTATCTTTAAGGTTTGTACCGGATTTGGTTTTTTCATATCCAATGGAAATTCAGAATAAACTAACAAATCCTCATGAAGTCTTAAATTATATGAGTTTGGGTTTAACAGTTTTTCATCATAAGGTTCAATTTTAATATCAGAACCTAATCGTTTTAAAATTTCTTTACCAGTTAAAATCAAAGTTCATTCTCCCTTAAACATAGGTTTTCTTTTTTCAGTGAATGCCTGTAAGGCCTCTAACCTATCTTTTGTAGTTAACGTTTCAGAATAACATAATTGTTCCCACTGCAAGGCTGATTCGATTGGCATTGAAAATCCTTGCCGAATTGCCCTTTTGGATGCAGAAACAGCTATAGGTGCAGATTCCGCAATCTCCCTTGCTAAGGCAAGAGAAGAATCCTTCAAATCCACGGGATTCACGACTTTGGAGACCAATCCTCGGCTAAGTGCCTCGGCGCTGGACAATTTTTTACCAGAAAAAATCCACTCCATTGCTGTTGATTCCCCTACGATTCTTGATAATCTTTGTGTACCACCAGCTCCAGGAATAATTCCCAATTTTGTTTCCGTTAAACCCATGATTGCAGATTCACTCGCATAACGAATATCACATGACAAAGCCAATTCTAGTCCGCCTCCAAAGGCAAATCCATTAATTGCTGCAATTGTTGGGATGGATAAGTTTGCCAATTCCGAAAAACAAACATTAATATTGCGGAGAAATCTTTTAACCTCTGGTTGAGACATGTTTTTTCGTTCTTTTAAGTCAGCGCCAGAACAAAATGCATCTCCTACACCCGTAATGACAAGGGCACGAAATTTCTCCTTCTGCACTGCTTTGATGGATTGGTGTAACTCTTCCAAAAATTGTACTGAAATTGCATTTTTTGCTTCGGGTCTATTCAGTTCAATCAATGCTACATAAGAATCGATCGTTTGGATGGAGACAGTGTTCATAGAATTTCCTGTGTGGTAAAAAATAGAAATGAATCTTCTGAAAAATATCCGATAATGGAAGTGGGTACCATGAGAAGGATTTTATACACAATCGGATTCTCGTTAGTCTTTGGAAACAGTTTTTCCTGCGTGAAATCGTCTTCGGAAGATCCGTTGGCTGCTTTATTAACCTCAGCTCCTGTGATATCATCAGTTACCCCACAAATTGGGACACCTGCTCAAAACAATTCCAATGCAACCTATAGTGCAACAGAAGTTGTAATCAAAGGTGAAAATTTTGGAATTGATCCTGTTGTACGTTTCAATGATACAGTTGCATCTATTACTTTGAATCTTGGTACAGAACTTTACACAAAAGTACCAGATGGTACTTATTCAGGTTATATAACCGTTTCTAAATCAGGTGGCTCTTGTTTACCAAATTCAAAAGAGGGAGTCAATTGTTCTGGCACAGAATTTTTTGTAGACTGTTATGCGGTTACCAATAAAGCATATGGCCCTGAAATTGAACTGAAACAAGGACAAGGAATTTCTGTTGAATACGATGGGAATGAGACAAAGGCATACAGAACAGACACATTGTTAAGTGCTCGGAACTTAACTATAGGTTGTGACAGTGTAGTTACTGTTCGAGTGTTTAGTCGCTCTTGTAAAGCTACCGATTATGTACTTCAGAACAACCCCATCATTCCCTTTCCTGCGGGAGTTGCAACGCAGTTTTACGTTACAGCAGAATCTGCAACTTGTAGCTTAGTTCTTTAGTAGGATTTATTCTTCACAAATCGTTTGAATACGATGAGATTCGCTGCTCCCATCCACTCATTCATATACTCTCTAAAAATTGTTTCTCGTGGTTTTGATGCTTTGATTTCAGGATCAAGGTCGTCGTAGTTTTTAATCACCAATCTAGAAATTTCTTTGTATTTCTCTTCAATCATTTCCGTAATTTTTTTAAGTAAAGCTAAGTTATTTTTTTCTTCTCCAACATTTGGTAAAATCACTTCGTTCCAATAATCGATTACATGTTTTTTTACATATTCACTTGGAATCACACGGATTACTTTTTTACCATCGTTTCCTCTTGCATGGATATAACCAGTGTTCACTTCCATTAGGAACTTTTTTGCAATCATATAAAAGTGAGATGGACCTAAATGAAACAAAAAAACATACTTAAATTGGGTAGGTAACATCATATTCATAAGAATAATATTTTCACAAAAAGTAAAAAACTGTTTTAAGAAAGTTTGGTATTCAAGTTCGAAATCATCAGCTGATTTACTTTTTTTCTCAATACTAGTCATAGAACGAATTAATTCAGAACGTAGAACCTGTTCGTCTGCACCTAAATGTGAATCTAAACTGATTGCATTTTTAAATAATGATTTTTCAGCATTATATTTATCCAATTCATATCTAAAAAAATAATGTTGGTCTGAGTTCCAAGTATACTTTCCATATGCTTGGATGTAATTGGTCTCTCCTTCTGTTTTGATTTTTTGTTTGATCGACTTCCAATTATCTTTCGATTTTTCCTGATGATTGTTTATAACTTCATCAGCTTTATATTCAATTCCAGAATCTTCAGGTTCTAATTCTTTAGGTTTATCATATAAAGATTCTTCAAAAACGGAGGAAAGACGGTAAGTTCCTTTATCACGATATTTTGGTTTTGTAGGTTTGAATTCCGTCAAACAATTCGGATTATCAATTTGTAAAATAAAACTCATACGTTTGAGTAAAATTTCTAATTGGAATAATTTTTCTAGAGCAGGAAGGATTCGATAATTTAGTAGTCCGTTATTTTGAAATTCTAAGTCAGTAAATTGGTTACTTTGAACAGCAGATTTTAGTTTTTCCCAACCTTCTTTGGTTTCTATCAGGAAATATCTCAACATCTCAAAGATTAAATGGAACTGAATGAAGTCATCACGATTGTTATCTTCAATGTGCCGTGAAAAATACCGAGAGTAATCTTTCCTTACTTGGGCGAATAAATGTTTTTCATCTAAGTTAAAGATGATTTCTTTTATTTTTTTTTGTGATTTGTCTAGTTCTTGGTCGAGTGTCTTTCGGAAAGGTAAGATTTCACGTTTGTTTGCTTCCGTGAGTCCTGTGCTTAAGAATTGTAGAAAACTTCCAACAATGTTTTGGAAATTATTTAGAAAGTATACATAACCTTTCTTAAAATCAGCAATGAATTGGATTTCGTGATCATCCTCTCGAAACTCTTGCGACATACCAAGAGGATGTTACGAATAAAAGATTAAAAAAGCAACAGGTTTTAGTTAGAGTAAAAAATCTCGATTAAATTTTGACTTGGATCAGCAAAGGTAAGGCATTCTCCAGAATCGGTTCCCTCAGGTCCCTTGATAATCTTTACATTCTTTTCTTCTAATTCGCTGATTGCTTCTGTAAAATCATCCACATCCATCACAAAACTAAGGATAGGAAGAGATCGATCAGATACCTCTGCTTTCACCAAACGAATTCGGAACGAATCTAGAGAAAGAATTGCCTCAGTAGCCTTCTTTGTCTCCACTTCGAAGTCAAAAATGTCCCGGTAAAAATCGATAGAGGTGTCGAGTTGGGAGACGGGGATACTGACGTGGCCAATGCCTTCTACAATAATCATAATGGAATTACACCTTCGTGAACTTTTCTGTCATCATGCTTGAAAAAGCGGCTTTGTCGAGAAAAAAGCAATTTCCTTCCAACAAACTCGCCTGTAAAATTTGAATTCCAATTCCAAGATAGGAAAAAAGAATCAAATTATGAAAGTATTTCGGATTTCACTCCTCATTTTAGCCATTTTCGCCCAATCTTGCAAAGAAGAAGTCGTTCCCTTCTCTCCAAACCATGAAAAACTAGTAGAAACAGTTTTCGCGAAAAACCAAACAATACTCGAAGAATTTTTGAAAGAAAATCCAAAGCCGGTTTGGAAAGAATTTTCCGAATCAGTTCAAAGTTTGGGTACAAGTGGCCATCCAAAATTAAAATCTTGGGCTGACCAGATTCTTACCAACATACCATCAAATGAGAGTGATTTAGAATCTAGTTATGAAAAAATTTCCAAAATCCAAGAAATATTGATTCAAATCAAAGCCGAGGTACCAAATCAATTGAAGTACAATCGATTTTATTGTCCAATGGTCGATAAATCATGGTTAATGACTGGGAAAGAAATAAAGAATCCATATGCTCCTGAAATGAGAGATTGTGGAGAGTTGATGCAATAATTCATGCCAAAATGCTTTTTAGGAACATCTCTATTTGAAGCCTGCCCTCCAAGTTGCAGGCATTCATTCGCTAAACAAGACGTAGACGAAGATTGTATAGCAAAAAATAAACTAGAAGCATTTTTGCAAGATAAAGTAACTTTCAAAATCGGTTTTTCTGCATTTTCCCAAATCCCTGCAAAAAATTTAGAAAAATTTCTTTGGACCAACAAAGATAACCTTGAACTAATCACTTATTTTTTATACATAGGTGAGCCAACTTTAGTACGTGAAATCATAGAATCATTTTCCAATCATACTTTAAGTTATTTATTTAAAGTTGATTTTGAAAATTATATGAATCTTCGTGAATCTCTAAAACGAGAAAAGACGATTAAACATATGTTTGATATTCGTAGTTTCAAATATTGGACATTTGTTAGTTATGTAAGAATTTGTGATTTGATTCAATATTTTGTCCGTTATTTAAAAGAACCAGAATATGCCTGTCAATTTCTAACTATCCTTCCTTCCGAAGTGGTATCAAACTTAAATAAATATACTGGTTTGGATTATGAAGAAGAAAAATCATTATACACCGCCTTAGGAGATTCAATTTATGAACTTCCTCTACAATCTCCCAAAATTTACGATCATATGATGCAATTGTTTGCAGAGGATCCCGAAGTATCCATTATTTTATCAACTATGGAAGAATTGGTGCGTCGTCAAAATTTGATTTTAGAAACAAGTTCCAAACTTACATCCTATATTGCTGACCACAGAATCGATAAATACTTTCAATATATTTTCTCTGAATTAAGTGGTATTGAAATAGGAACCGCTGAAGAAATACTAAATCAACTTTTGGAAAAAAAGATGATCACACCTGCTCAAAAACGTATGATCATCGATTTTCTTGAAACTGGAAAATTAGAATTATAGTATAATCTAACATTTGCTAGTTTCGGCATATTTCTTAACCTGCAATTTTAATATTTTTTGCCAGATAAACACTAAACAATAAACTAAAAACAGAAATCATTCCAACCAACTCGTAATTCAAAAACTGTTGGTCGGATGATTGCACTAAAATCAATCCAGCGACGTAAGAAGCAGCACCCGAAGCAATCTGTTGAATGGCAGAATTTACTGACATAAAACTCCCACGAATCCGTGGTTCGACAGCAGAAGTTACCATTGCAAATGCAGGCACCATTCTTCCAGAAACTAAGATCATAAAAACAGTTGTGATGACGAGAACAATTGGCAGTGTAGTTTTTGTTAAAGTAACAACTAACACGATGGGAATAATTGCCAATATTGATATAATTTGATATACTTTTAACTTTCCATAACGATCGGCTAGTTTTCCAATCAGACGACTTGTAAAAAAAGTAAATAAACCACCAAAAAAATATATATATGGCAATTCATCTACCGCCAAACCAACATTAGATACTAGAAATGGACTTAAAAAAGGTATGATAGTAAATCCACCAAACATTAGAAAAACCATAAAAATGAAAGGTGCCATATGGTCTTTTTTAAGGAGCACTTCTTTGAGTGACTTAAATTGAGATTGTTTTGGATGTTCATCAGAATCAAGATGGTATCGGATTGCGGGTAATACCTTGTATCCAATCGGTAGTATTAAAAAACCTGCAATTGCTAAAGATAAAAACGGGAAATGCCATCCATACCGATTGGCTAAGGATAATCCAATTGGAATTCCAATCACAGAAGCAACAGAAAAGGAACTCATCACCACTCCAGTTGCAGTGCCTCGTCTAAAAACAGGAATGATATCACCAATGATCGATAAAACCGTTGCACCAATCATCCCTCCAAAACCTCCCGCAATGATCCTTGCAAAAAGGAAAAATGGATAGTTAGGAGCTATCGCACATAATAAAGTTCCAAAAGAAAAACCAAAAAATAATACGAGTAAACTCATTTTACGATCAAAGGAATCTAAGAACAAAGCTCCAATTAATCCGAAAACACCTGCACTAATTGAATAAGAAGATACAAGTAATCCAAAAGCAGCGGAATCAATTTTGAAACTCTGCATAAAAACAGGTCCAAGTGGCATCATAATGACAAAATCTAGTATGTGCAAAAATTGGAGGGCGGCTAAAATAAAAATTATGGCTCTTTCTTTTTGGATGGTATGAAGCGGATGGGTAAGAGGTTGGCTCATAATACGAATATTGACCAGGTAGTCAAAATTGCCAAAACAAATTATTTAAGAATTGCCAAGTTTTCGAAATTGAAATAAATTTCCCATATGAAATATGCTTTAATTACAGGTGCATCTACAGGACTCGGAAAAGATTTTGCCCATTCATTGGCAAAAAAAGGTTATACTCCAATTTTAGTAGCAAGAAGTGCTGATAGACTCAAAAGTCTTGCTAGTGAACTCAAACAAAAGTATGGAGTGGAAGGAGTTGTCATAACCGAAGATTTATCTCTTCCGAATGCTGCAGAAAAAGTTTATAAGGCTGTCAAAAAATTAAATCTCAATGTCAATTGCCTCATTAACAATGCTGGTTATGGACTAAATGGTGAATTTCACAAAAATTCTTTTTCAGAAGAATCAAAAATGATCCAACTGAATGTGACAACTCTCGCAGAATTATGCCATTTGTTTTTGCAAGACATGGTAACTAGCAAATATGGTTATATTTTAAATGTAGCATCCACAGCTGCGTTTCAACCTGGACCACTGATGACAAATTATTATGCTACAAAAGCATACGTACTGTCGTTAAGCGAAGGACTTGCTGAAGAAGTAAAAGATTACGGTATAACAGTATCTTGCCTTTGTCCTGGTCCTACACGAACAGAATTTTTTGAAAGAGCCAATATGTCGGGAAGTAAGTTAGTGAAATCATCTTTTTTGGCAATGAATTCCCAAGATGTTGTAGAAATCGGTTTAAAAGCTTTGTTTGCAAAACGTGTAGTGAAAATTCCAGGGTTCATCAACTTTTTGTTAGCAGAATCGGTTAGGATCACTCCAAGAATCGTGATTCGTAAAATTGCAAAATCTTTAAACAAAGTTGGATGATTTGACCAAAGAACATTTCCACTTTTCGGATCGTTTTGGTTTGCTCGGTGATCTAAACGCAGAGAATCCGATCTACCAAATTAAAACGGAAAGAATCAAGACTGGAAAACCAATTTTAGATTTAGGAAATTCTAATCTTACAGAAATGGGATTAGAGTTTCCAGCTTCTGTTTTAACTCACATACTTTCGAATCTGAATGCCAGTATTTATGAACCAATTCCAGAAGGTTTAGAATCAACGCGAAATGAAATTAGCTCCCTCTATAAACTTCGTGGATTCCAAGTAAATTCTTCCAATTTTCATTTAACAGCGAGTACATCCGAAGCATATTCCTATTTATTTAAATTACTGACTAATCCGGGAGATGAAGTATTTACCCCTAACCCAGGGTATCCACTATTTAGTTTTCTGATTGGATTAGAAAATTTAAAGGAAGTACATTACCAATTAAAAGAAAATCAAAATGATGGTTCTTGGGTTTACGATGCTGAAACCATTGCCAATTCAATTAGCACAAAAACCAAACTCATTGTTTTGGTAAGTCCTTCGAATCCAACTGGATCCAAAACAACGGAATCATTCTGGAAAATATGGGAATCATTTGGGATACAAATCCCTGTGATTGTTGATGAAGTGTTTGAAGCATATGATTTTTTTGGAGAACCTCATCACCTTCCTTCAAATCCAAATTTTCCTCTTTTTGTTTGCCATGGTTTTTCCAAAATGTTAGCTTTGCCTCAAACCAAATTAGCTTGGATCCTCAATCTTTCTCCTGAACCAATCAAAACAGAAATCCAAAAAAAACTCAGTTTCATCTCAGACACTTACCTTTCCGTAAATTCGTTGGTTCAATTGGCAACAAACGAATTGTTACCATGGAAAACTATGGTTCAAAACCGAATTCGAACAAGAATTATGCGAAACTATTCGCTCTGTAAAGATTTTGTGAACCAATTTTCCTACTGCAAAAAAGTTCACGCTATAGAAGCAGGTTGGTATTTTTTACTCGAGTTAAATCTCGATAAAAAAGATGAGAAGATTGTTGGAGAAATTTTATTAGAAACTGGCGTTTTATTACATCCAGGTTCTTGGTTTGGATTTTCGCATAATAGATGTATTGTTGTAATTTCTCTTATTACGGAAGAAGAAATTTTAGAAAAAGGACTAAACTCGATTCAATCCTTTTTTAAATAATTGATGATTTCTGATTTTTTGGCCAAAGCATCCGCCTTCCCTAATTCATAAGTCTCTCGAACACCTTTTGGATTCGTATAATCAAAAGAAGTGATGGGAAGTGGTTTGGATGGTGTGATGAGAAAAGTACGGGCAAGTAAATCAGGATCCTTTCCTACAATGGTATTTGGCTCATAATGGATACCGATGATTTTTGCTTTTGGAGCAAATGTTTCGATCATCATATTATTTGTGAGTCCACCATCGAGATAATATTCATTGCCTACTGACTGAAAGTCTACAATCGGAGGAATGGATGAAGAATTCAAAATGAATTGTTCAATCGTTTCAGGATTCACAAAGTCTTTCTCTGTGAAATCAACATCTTCCATATTCCATTTTTTAATGATTTCTGCCGTACGATTTGCCGGAATTCCTTCCGATCGATCTCTATCATCTAATATAAAGGCTCTTCCTGTTTCTGAAATCAACCTAGCCAAACGAAATTTATTTTTAAGCGAATCCTCTTTCGGATGGGCTTTCACTGAGTGGATCCAGATTTTTGCACCCGATTCTAACACACGGTCAAAACGCATTCCAAATCGAATGGTTCGTCTATACATATCTTCATGAGGGAAAGTTGATTCTCCTCTCAATAAATTGGAAAAATGAAAATTACGGGAATTCCGTTTGGTGATTTCTTCGAAGTATTCGACAGACTCTTCTTCTGTTTGTGAGAGGATACAAAGTGCCATAGCTGCACCTGCAGAAACACCTGATAATTCTGTAAAACGAACTCCCCACTCACGTAAGGTTTTTCCAACACCAAGTGCATAAAAAGCCTTACACCCACCACCAGCAATGGCAAGAGAAGCATCGTAAGTTGGAAAAATCTTGACTAATGTTTGTAAAACTTGTTCACGCACACCCATAAATTCAGCTATCTCTAATCCCCTTCCCAACGAAAGCATAGTGTATTGTTTTCTCCCAGAAACCTGTCAAAATACAAACTCGCACGACAATCTTCTTCCGTTGCCAGAAAGAAGTCATACCCTCCAGCGGGGTATTTGATTTTACAACAACCTTTTTTGTCTTTTCGATCAGGTGGTTGCCTTACAGATTTATCTTGGCCTTTTAAATCTCCAAGTGTTGGAGGTAATTCCTGCCTTGGGTCTGACCACAAGGTCGTTATCGTAACAAAGATCAGGACAAAGGATAAAGATGTACGCATTCTATACAAATAGACTGACCCCCAAAGGTTCCAGTTGTATGATTTTATAAAAATAGTGAATTCTGTTCAACCGTATAATCTGTATTTCGAATCAATTGGAAATATTTTTCTTTACCCTTTTTGAACATAGTGGATACTCTGCACACTATTATCGATCGGGGAAATCAATGAACAACACAAGACTACAATACCACGCCACTGGCGGACAACTCTTCATATTATTTTTGAAGAATATGTTTCTCACGGTAGTGACTTTGGGGATTTATAGCTTTTGGGCTCGCACCAACGTCCAAAAGTTTATGGCTGAGAATTTGGAATGGGCTGGAGAACGATTTTCGTTTCACGGAACTGGAAAAGAACGTTTCATCGGCTTTTTGAAAGCAGCTGGAATTTTTATCGTGTTGTACATTGCCATCATGATCATCCTATGGATTGCCAATAAAATTCCTGTCCCGTACTTTGCAACGATCGTTGGAATTGTACTCTACATTGGAGTTATTTTAGCATTAGTTCCCATCATCATTGTTGGTGGCCGAAAATACATAACATCACGTACAGGTTATCGTAACCTTCGATTTGGCTTTGATGGTAAAATCTTAGAAGTAGCAAAACTTTATGGGAAAGGGATTCTACTGACAATCGTTACTTTAGGAATTTATTACCCTTGGTTTTTTGCTGAAAAAGAAGCTTATATCCAAAGTAAAACTCGTTATGGAAATACCAATTTTGGTTTCTCAGCTGATGGTAAGGAAATTTTCTTTCTGTATTTGAAAGGATTTTTGCTAAGCATAGTCACTCTTGGTATCTATTACTCATGGTTTTTAGCAGATGTGCAAAACTATATCTGGAATCGAACTAGTTTCCAAGGTAAAAAATTTAGATCTGATATCACAGGTGGGAAGATTTTTGTCAATTTTCTGATCGCGTATTTGATCATTCTATTCACACTAGGTATTGGATTTGCTTGGGCTGTGGTTCGATTGACTAAACTCTTTATCGAATCAGTAAGTTTAGAAGCTGAAGTTGATTTCTCAACAATTTCTGCCCAACCAGATACACAGGCAAATGCTACCGCGGAAGGTTTGGAAGCACTTGCAGAAACTCTAGAAGCCTTCCTATCATAAACATTGTTTCAAAATCAAATATTTACATCACGATATTTTAATGGTGTCTCGGCGGTCCCAGAAGAAGGGACCGTCCTTGTCCATGGCCAAACCATACAATTTACGTCATTTGATACTCATCATAAATTAACCATATCACAATTCGCAGAATTTTCGCATACGCATAAGGGCTGTAAGCTGATCCTCCTTCCTGACGAAAGAAAAGAAAGCCCTATTTTAGAAATTTTCTGTACGAAAGAAGAAACCAAATTATTGGAAAAAATTTGGATCCATAACAAAAAATCCCAAAGCCATACAAATGCTTTATTTTATTCCATTCGGGAAATGAATCCCATTGTACTTGGGATTCTTTCTCTACTCATTGTAACGATCGTTGGCTTTTTTTACTTTAAAGGATTGGAGTTTGTTACGAATTTTATCCCACTTTCAATGGACAAATCCTTAGGAGATTCGGTACAATTGAAAATGGAAGCTCAGTTTCAAAAATGTGATTCAAAGGCAACTGATCGTTTTTTCTCTGAAGCATTGAAAAAAATTGTTCCAAAAGATAGTAAACACAAATTCGAAGTTTCAGTCTTAAGTTCGACAATCCCCAATGCATTTGCATTATCCAACGGAAAAATTTACTTTTTCTCTGGTTTGTTAAATGATGCTGAATCACAAGAAGAAGTCATAGGTGTTTTAGCACATGAAATCGCACATGTGGAAAAACGACATCATATGCGCAACTTGGTGAAAGCAGGTGGAACATCACTTGCAATCAGTTTGGTGGTAGGTCCTGGACTTGGAAATATGGAATTTTTAGAAACCTTTACCGAAATAGGTTCTACTATTTTGGTTTTGAAATTTTCAAGAGATTTTGAAACGGAAGCAGATAAATCTTCCATCGAATATTTAAAAGCTCAAAATATGTCAACAGATGGTTTACTTCGTTTTTTCAAAAAAATGGAAGAGTTGGAAAATGGTGAATCTGGTTCCGAAGACAAGGAAGAGGTTTCCAATGCCAAAGATGAAAAATCTACTACAAATCAAATTACAGATTTTCTAAGCACACACCCTGCAACAGCTGAAAGAATGAAAACCTTAGAATCCCTGATTCAGAAAGGCAAAAAGGGATCCATTAAAAAGGTAGTATCGGATATTACTTGGAAAGAAGTTCAAACTGCTTGTTTGGATTTTAAAAATTCTGATTCCAAATGATCATAAATTTCTTTAAGTGTTTCGCTGATACTGTGTTTGTTGATCCAACCCAAAGTTTTTAATTTTGTGTTATCACCGTAAACTCTGGATGTTTCAGATAGTCTAACTCTACTTTCATCCACAGAGAATTGAATCGATTCGCCAGAGTATTTTACAAGCTCTTCTACCATGGAACGGATGCTATGTTCCTCACCAGAACATATATTGTAGATTTCGCCTGATTCTCCTCTTTCGATCAAAGTCAAATAACCATCAACGATATCTCTCACATGTGAAAAATCTCGCGTAGGTTCTAAATCACCAACTGAAATCATTTTTTTACCCATGTGTTTTGCTTCGATGATTTGAGTACAGAAATTGGGAATCACAAATTCTTTTCGTTGTCCAACTCCAATATGATTGAATGGGCGAGCAATCACTACGGAAACATTAGGACTATATTCTGCATATTGACGACAGTAGGATTCAGCAGCGAGTTTACTACCAGCATACGGATTTACAGGTTTTGGAAGTAATGATTCTTTGAGGGGGAGTACATCTACATTTTGTTTTCCATAAACATCTGCTGAGGAAATGTACAACATCTTACATGGTTTTTGCAAACGATGGAGGGTTTCTAAAAGATTTAAAGTACCACCGACATTGATTTCTTCTGTCTCCCATGGATTTGCAATCGCGTTGGGAACAAAAGCTTGGGCAGCTAAATGGATCAAAATATCGGGTTGGATTTTCTTCAGTTGGTCGGAAACACAATTCCGGTCACGTATATCACCTTCAAAACAATGGATTTCATAATTGTCGTGGGAATTCAGTGCAGGAAGTAGATAACTTCCCACAAATCCAGTGGCTCCGGTGACTAAAGTTTGTTTTTTTTTCATATATAAGGGAATTTTCTGATCTGACCCTAAGATTTAGTTGCCATTCTTCCAATTTTTCAAATCCTCTCAACAAAAGAAAGAAAACTGTGGAAGACAAAAAGAAATTCAATCCATCCCCCTTTGTCGAGATCAGAGACCCACAGCTCAACGTACAAGAAATTGTCGAATCAATAGAATCCAAAATTCCATTGGACCCAAACCACCAAATCCATTGGTCGGAACTCACAAAAATCAGCTACAAACCGGAATCTCCTCTTGGTTTTCGAAAATTTGACCCAGCGGGAACTGCACATTTATTTGAAAAGGGAATCTCGAGTCCAAAATTTTCCAATCCGAAGTTTTGGTACATTCGTGGTCCTATCAAATTTATTATCAATCGAGTCATTTCTGTATATAGCCAGATTGATAAAAAACTTTCTGAAAATCGAATCCGAGCTTTTTTCTCTGTACTACATGAATTGGTACGGTTAGGAAAGAGATTAGAACTCATTGAAAGAAGATTTGATGGTTTTTACCGTGATCATTTATTAAACTCGAATCAAACTTCGTCACCTAATTTTAGCTGGGCAACAGAATCCTTTTTTGTCGACGCAGGAATCAATCCAAATTGGAATCTTACGGTAGATGATTTAAAAAGTTCAAAACAAGTTTTAATTTTGTTTCCTGAATGGGGTGAAATCCTTAAACAACTATCGATTCAAAAAATTCCATTCCAATCAATTACTTCAAACTCAGATCAGTATAAATTTATCAAAAGTAAAATTTCGCATAACATAAATTATCTCGAGTCTATATTTCCTTTATCACAACTTAAAATGCAAAATTTTGACGTTTTGGTTTATTTGCCTTTAAATCGATTTCCAACATATTTCATTGAAAGAATTTTTGCAGAAATTTCCTATTTATTAAACAAAGGAAACCATTTATATTTTTCAGTTTCCATCCAACCCGAATTTAATAATCGACCATTTAGAGACCTACAAATATCAGAAATCAATTTGGAATTGTTACCAAATTATTTAAACACATTAGGATTTAATTCCTTAAGAGATCTATCTGTAACAGAAGATACAAAGGTATTCCGATATACAAAATTTTAAAATGAATGTTTTCCAACATTTAGATGAACTGAAAGATTCGGATGGTGTCGGAAATGATGCTATCGGTTTATCTGAAGTATTTCAGAATTTAGGTTATAAAACACATTTTATCACTAGATTACCGAGAAAGGGAAAACCGCTGACCAGTGAGTTTCACTTAGTGGATTCATTTAACAATCCTACCAACGCCAAAGACATCCATATTCTCCATTATGGTGGTTCTGGTTATCCCTACACATTATTTCAGAACTTACCTGGCACCAAAATATTAAGATTTCATAATGTAACTCCTTCGCGATTTTACGAACATACAACAACAGAAGATATATTTCATGCAATGGAAAAGTTTGAATCACTCTCTTATTTAGAACTAGCAAGTTTATCAATTATTTGTGACTCAGTCTGGTGTGATTCTCAATTTAATTTTGAAACATTAAGCAGTTACGATTTCCGAAATCCATACATTTTACCCATTTGTAAACAATACCAAACAATTTCAAATTCTGATCTAAATTCAAAAAACAAATTCTCAATTGTGTTTGTCGGAAGATATTCACCTCAAAAAAAATGGGAGGACTTAATCAGTTTTACACATGAATGGATAAAGGAATTTCCAGAGGCAGAATGTTATTGTATTGGATCCATCATAGGAGCTTTTGATGGTTACTTTGATCGATTGAAAGAAACTGTCAGCAAGTACCAACTTGAAGATAAGGTTCATTTTATCATGGGAAAATCCGATTCCGAAGTGCTCTCCATCCTAAATCAAACTAGCATTTTTGTATCCATGAGTGAACACGAAGGATTTTGTCTGCCTATCTTAGAAGCATTTGGATCTGGAATTCCTGTATTTGCTTATGCAGCTGGTGCAGTACCAGGAACGATGCGTAATGGTGGAAAATTATTTTTTGAAAAAAACTATCCATCCCTTGTGCAAAACATGAAAGAAATCATTTTGCAAAAGGAAAAATATAATGAAATCATTCAAAATCAATTTTCTGCACTAAAGTATTACAATGAATATCCTTTTTCGTCTGTGATCTCGGGCATTTTAAAAAGTGGTATCAAATGAACATTCATCAGTTTTCCGCAGGTTTTCAGTTAGGTGATGCCATATCTCAGGAGATGTTGGAGATCAAACGTTTATTGGCAAAAGAAGGTTACCAAGGAAAAATCTTCGCTGAAAATGTATTGTCAAGTGATCGTAGGTTTGCAGAAAAAATTTCAAAAGTGAAAATTCATGAAAACGATGTAATTGTTTACCATCATTCCATACACTCTAAAGTATTAGATTTTTTGTTACAATATCCAAATAAAAAAATACTAATTTATCATAACGTAACACCAGAAAACTTTTTTGAACCATACGACCTACGTTTCAGTTACCTCCTGCGAAAAGGTAGAGAAGACCTGGAAATCATCCGCGAAAATTTCCAACATTCTTTTGCTGTTTCCAATTTTAATTTGAGCGAACTCATTCATTTAGGTTTCAAACACGCAAAACATTTTCCATTACACCTAAATTTTCAAAAATGGGACCACAATCACATTGAATCAAAAGTGAAAACATTTCACTTTCCATCCTTCTTGTTTGTAGGCAGAATTGCACCTAACAAATGCCAGGATGATTTAATTCGTTTTGCGAGAACCTGGAAATCAAATTTTGGAAATCAGTTTTCTCTACGTATGTTAGGTTTCTGTAACCCCGACCAACAATCATATTTAGATGAACTCAACTTTATGATTTCACAACTAGATCTACAGAATGAAGTGAAAATTATTTCTTATGTCGATGAAACTATGGTGAAACAGATATACCAAGAAAGTAACCTGTTTTTATCTATGAGTGAACATGAAGGATTTTGTGTTCCATTATTAGAAGCAATGCATTTTCAAATGCCTGTTGTTGCCTATGCTGCCGGTGCTGTGCCAGAAACACTGGGAAATTCAGGATTACTTTTTGAATCCAAAAACTTTGATCAATTAACAAAAGAGATTAGCAAAATTTTCACAAGTACCGAATACCGAAATGGTCTCATTTATCATCAAAACTTAAGGCTTGATGCATACTTAAAATCAACTAGCATTTTACCTTTGTTAGAAGTAATCAAAAGTTAACCATGGCAAAAATTCTATTCATTACACCTCGATTTTTACAAAACGCATCAGGTGGTGCAGAAAAATTAGCCTTTGATTATGTAGATATATTGTCAGAGACTCATGATGTTACAGTTTGTACAACTTCTGCAAAAAATTATGTTACCTGGGAAAATGAATTTAAAACAGGAATAACAAACGAAAACAGATATAAAATCCTTCGATTTGAAGTTAGAAAAAAACGTAATATTGATTACATGAATAAAATACTAAATCAATGTTTGTTTGTTGGTGAGTCGGTCTCATCGAAAGACCAAATGGATTTTATAAAAGAACAAGGTCCCTATTCTCCAGATTTAATAGACTATATTTCAAAAAATCAATTTGAATATGATTTAATCATACTCATTGGATATTTATATTATCCAGTAGTTATGAGTATTCCTTTACTTAAAATACCTTTTGTGATTGTTCCTACATTCCATGCTGAACCTCCTTTCCGCTTACCGATTTATAAACAAATATACTTAAATCACTATATTTACAGTTTTAATGCTCCTGAAGAATTAGCAGTATACGAATCTTATACAAACCAAAGAGCTAAGGATTACTTTTTAATCGGCACTTACGTCGAAGATCACTTCAATTCAAATCAAGATTTTATCTCCAATAGTAATACGATCCAACTATTGACGATCGGTCGTATTGAACCAGCGAAGGGATATCCTGAATTATTCCAAGATTATCATGAGTGGAAAAATCTAAGTCATCGAACCGATGTGAATCTCAAATGTTTAGGTTCAGTTTTTTCAATGGATATTTCAAAAGAAAAAGAGATACTATTTTCAGGATATGTATCAGAAGGAGAGAAAATTTCTGAAATTCAAAAATCTTACCTCCTGATAAATCCTTCTGCGTATGAAAGTTTTTCTATTTCGATTATGGAATCTTGGCTCCAGGAAAAACCTGTTCTGGTAAATGCTAACTCATCAGTGATGAAAGGTCATTGTATTCGAAGTCAAGGTGGATTGTATTATTCGGATAAAGTTTCATTCCAAAGGATGTTAGAATACCTTTTAGAAAATGAAAATCTGAAAGTTCGATTAGGAAAAAATGGTAGAAAGTATGTACTTGCTAATTTCTCAAAGGAAGTGATTCGAACAAAACTCAACCAAATGGTCAATAAACTACTCGGTTAATTTGCCCTTCAAACTCAGCGAGTAAATACTCATGAACATATCCATTACTTGCAAGTAAACTCGGGATCATGATCGAAAAATCATTACCATCCATAGAAGTTAATTTCCCCTTTGCTTCCATAACGATGAGACCTGCGGCTGCCATATCCCAAGGTTTTAATCCTAATTCGTAATAACCTTCAAATTTTCCTTCAGCTAACCAACATAAGTCCAATGTTGCAGCTCCTGTTCGACGGATTCCTCTCGATTTTTGTAAAATCGATTTGTAATATTGCATCAGTGTATCCAGCGATAAATTTCGATCATAAGGAAATCCTGTAACAAAAAGAGAATCTTTCATCGACTTTGTTTGAGAGACTTGAATTTGTTTTTTTTCGCGGAAGGCACCTTGGCCCTTGATTGCATGGTAATATGTATTTAGTTCGGGAAAAAAAACCATACCAATCACTGGTGCCATTGTTTCTGTTTCGACAACTCCAACAGAAACACCATATAGCGGTAAACCATGTGTGTAATTTGTGGTACCATCCAAAGGATCAATTACCCATGTATACCCGGAACTACCTTCGATGGCACCACGTTCTTCAGATAAGATTCCATCCAAAGGGAAATTTTTTTGGATCTCCTCCAGGATCATCGATTCTGCTTTAAGATCAGCTTCTGTTACGAGGTTGTATAAACTTTTTTCATCTACTTTTAAATTTGACTCCTTGTGTTTTTCAACAAGGAAGTCCACAACATTCGGTAAAAAATTTAGAAAGTGATAGGATCTATCAAGTAATTCAGAATGCATTAATACCCGCCAAATTCGATGTTTTTCTTCATGGCAGTGATCTCAACATCTAAATTTAGGGTTTCATCAGCTTTCAATTTATTTCGAACTTGTTCAGTGGTTTTGATCACTTCACTTAATAAAGAATTGAGCTCTGATTTTCTTTTTTCTGCATCAGGGGTATTTGAATTCTGATTCACTTTGATGTATTGGTTCAGAATTTTGGAAACAGTTTCTGGAAAATAGTTTAAGAATTGTTTTGCCTTACGATAAGAAAGTGGATCTTCTGCAAGTTTCACTCTTAAATCAGACAGTGAATGCAAATACTCATTACACAAACTTTGTAGGTTTGTATCCATAAGTGATTTTGCATCTTTTTCAGTTGATACTCGAAAGGAATCTAACTTTTCCATTTGGGTTTTATATTCTGAAAATTCTACTTTATCTTCAAATTTTTTCTTTAACTCATTCCAATTTTCCTTTGTTTGGTGGGAGGAAAAGAGTAATGGAAAAAAGCTAAATGGATAATGGTGTGGTTTTCCAATTGTTGTTCGATAGATCGCAATTCCTAAAAAAACAACATGTAAAAAAGCCATAAATACGTAGGAAAACACAAGTAATACTCTATCATCACCGAACTTGGTTCCAAAACCAAAATATCCAAGAGATAGAAGTGCTTGTAGATACATTGCTTCTAATGATTGTTTTGCGGAATAGGATGATTTACCACGAGATAACCACATCACAAATGGATAAATCATTGCTCCAAGAGAGGAAAAATAGAAAGGGAATGGCAATAATGCCATAGGATAGGTGAGCAAAGTAGAGATATGGGCCCTTCTGGCCCACTTTTTTTCTTCTTGGTCTTGTTCCAATTGTATGTCTGTCATTCTATTTAGATTCCAAAAGTTTTTGTTTGATGTCGGATTCGATTTTGATCATCTCTTGTTCCGCCAACTTTCGTTTTTGACGACCATCTTCCTGGATTTTTAAGGTTTCGGTAATCGTTTCGATCAATTGTTGGTTCACATTTTTGAGTGTTTCAATTTCAATGATTCCTTTTTCCGATTCCTTTGCAATCTCAACAGTACCAGACTTTAACATCTCAGCATTTTTTTGAATCAAATCATTTGTGGTTTTTGAAACTTGTTTTTGTGCTTCCAAAGCTTTTCTTTGGCGCATCAAACCAAGAGCGATCACAATTTGATTTTTCCATAAAGGGATTGTATTTAAAATTGAACTCTGGATTTTTTCAACCAATACTTGGTTTCCGCTTTGGATCAATCGGATTTGTGGGCCTGTTTGTAGGGAAAGGATTCTAGTGAGTTTTAGATCATGAATTTTTTTCTCAAAACGATCCACCATTTGCACCATATCTTGGTACTGTTGGGATGCTAAGGTATCACCTTGCGCTTTTGCCTTTTCCAACATTTCAGGAAGAATTTTGTCTCTTAACTCTTGGATCTTTTTGTCACCTGCGGCAATGTAGATTTGAATTTCTTTGAAATATTCTAAGTTCTTTTCGTATAACGCCTGCAATAAAGTTATGTCTTTTGTGAGATTGGTTCTTGCTGAATGCAGTTCATCTACAATTTTTCCAATTTGAGATTCTAGATCTTCAAACTTTGCTAAAAATTTTCGAGAAACATCAAAGAGACCACCTATCAATGGAATTTTAGAAAGAGTACTTCCTTCCCCCGCAAAACTATCCATATCCAAATCTTTGATTTTAAATAATAATTGATTTAATAAATCTCCCGCATAACCAGCATCCTTGGTTTTAATTTCAGCTAAAACTTTGTCCGCAAAATCCGAGACTTTGGCTTGGGCAGAGGATCCATAAGAAACTATGTCATTTGGATTATTGAGTTTAATTTGTCCGGTTAATTCCTCAACTTTTTGAATGTCTTCTTTTGTAAGTTGTAGTTCCGGGTCATTTGATTTGAGTTCCAGCGAGTCCATTTGTTTTAATCCTTTATCGTTTCTCCCAATGATAAAATCGTTTTTTAAATTTGAATCAAGCAGAAAAATTCATCGTGCAAAAACATGAACTAGGAAATTTATTTCTTCAAAAATAGTGATCCAAAACTACGGTTTGGTGACAATTTAATTGCATGGATTGTAATACTCTGATACATTCCACAAGAAAAATATGCTAAATACTAATTTGAAACTACCAACTTTACTCCCACACATTCTTACTGTTGATGTTTGTACAATTGAAAACTCTCTATTAGACCAAACAGAAGTCCGAAATTTACTCCATAAACTGAGATGCCGTAACCACCTACACTATTTGATCATCAAATTTTTAGTATGTACGGGACTATCTTTACCTGAGCTCATCCATCTAAAGATTGCCGATTTTAATGCGGAAATGAATCGTTTCCATTTAAAGAACGGTGGTCGCCTACGCAGGCGTAATATCTTTCTCGAACCCAATTTTGCGATCGAACTCTACCGGTATGCATGTGAGTTTTTACCGAATGATTATCTATTCCCGGGAAGAGATGGAGTTTTGCGAACACGCACCATACAAAAAATTCTCAAAAATGCAAGCCGTCTCATTTCCAGAGAAATCCATATTCCCTTTTTAAGAGATGTGATTGCTCTCGATTTGTACCAAAAGGGATTCCCTGTTTGGGAAATCCAAGAATTTTTAGGCCATAGGACGTCTCGTTCCACTCGTCAAAGGATTATGTTGCATATTCCGGAGGCAGAACACAACGATCCTCGACTTTTTACGAGAAACAGAAACCAAGCAGCGTAAAAATTTCTTGAACCTTTGGTGTTTTCAAAGATTCTAGTCTCCAAGTAGGCTCGCTTTGGAAATAAAAACCAAAAAAATCGGAAAGCACACACTCGTTCACCTCAATGGTCGTTTAGACATTACACATTCTGATGAGGTTGAGGCAAAATTAGCTGATGACGTGCAAAACGGGGAAGGTGACATCATCATCAACCTGGAGCTTATATCCTATATCTCCTCCTCTGGGATTCGAATCTTCGTTGGTATGGTTCGAGAACTCGACAAACAAGGAAGAAAACTCAAACTCTGTTGCATCACCCCGCCTGTAAAAAAGGTTTTTGATGTTGTGGAACTACTCGATTTGTTTGAAGTTTTCGAAACGGAACAAGAAGCCGTTAACTCTCTCTCAAAGTAGAACGAACGTGGCTTATGCCTCGTTTCTATTCATCTCCCTTCTTTACTGTTTCCAAGTTGGTATCAGCTTAGGAGTATTGCCTGTTGTATGGCCAGATGAAGTTTTATTTTATTCCCCTGCCATCTCATTTGCAAATACAGGACATTTAAAAACCGAGGTCCTCACTGGACTCATACCTGGCATGGAATCCAAAACATTATGGATGCCACCTGGTTATCTATTATTTTCAGGATTTACATTATCTATTTTCCCTGATAGTTTAATCACCCTTCGCATAGCGAATGTTTGTATTGTTTACTTAACTGCACTTGGATTTTATATTTTACTCAAAAGACTTTCGATTTCAGAGATGGCAGCTCAAATTGCCCTCGCGAGTGTACTTTGGGAACCTCTTGTATTTCGGTTTGGCACTGTCGCTCGTATGGAAGCCCTCACTGCCTGTTTTTTTATCCTAAGTTTACTCTTTGCAACAAACAAAAGTAAATCAAATTGGAATTCTTTTTTTGCGGGTGTGATGTTGTCGTTTTCCGCATTATCTCATCCCATCGGTGCTTCTTTTGGACTCATTACACTTTTTCTAATTTATCAAAATTTTGGTTTTAAAAAAATAATCTGGTTTTTGTTAGGTGGAGTTTTACCAATACTGGTTTGGATTTATTATATCCATCCAAATTGGGATTGGTTTCAAATTCAGTTTGGAGCTCAACTTACGAGAAAACAAAACCTTCTCAAAACTTTTACACTCATTGATAAGTTGAAAATCTTTTCTTTTGGATTTGGATTTCCCAAAATTCGTTTGGTGATCATTGGTCTACAACTATCATGTTTATGTTTTTTTACATTCAAACTTTTCCAAAACAAAACAAAACAAATGAATTCATGGTATTTATTTTGGGTTTGGATTTTGTCAGTTTTTGTAGCCTTGTATACTTCTTCTGAAGGTTGGTATGTATACCATAGCCTTTTCCCTTTGGCTTTCGGAATGGCATTGTTACTCGAAGAAAAATCATTCGTTAACAAACTTCCATATGTCGGAATCTTGGTATCCTTATTTGCTATGATTTTCATAGTTAAGATCCATTGGTCAAAGACAGATACGAATGAAATCCAAACTTTGCATTTTCAAAAGATTGAAAAAAGTTTATCAAATTCAAAAGCACTTTACCTTCAGAGTTTACCAGACCCTTATTTTTATCTCAAATCCAAACGTCCTGATTTGGATATTTTAGAATTTATCCCTGGTGAACTGGAACTTCCATCGACTACTTATATCAAAACGATCCACTCTCGTGATAGTTTTATCTTTTATGATGAAAATCTTATCAATGATACCATTAAAGAATATTTAAAACAAGGGAATTGGATTCGAAAAGAATGGGATATACCCGTTCCATCAAATCATTGGTTACATTACAAAACTATTGTTTATACGAGAAAATGAATTTCACGAAGTTAAAACATATTCTATGTTTCTTTGTTTTTCAGTTTAGTTTCCATTTTTGTTACCATTCAGATAAACCTTCACAACAATATCTTTCTTTATTAGGAGCAAATTCTTTGAACCGTAAAATCACAATTGTTGGAGATTCACTCGCACAATGGTCAAACGGATTTGGTCTGAAACAAAAATTACCAAGTGAATTTACAGTAACAGATCTTTCCGTTGCTGGTTACTCAACGGAAGATTGGTTACAAAATAAAAATCGATTGAATGAGATTCCAACTCAGATTTGGATTTTAGAATTAGGTACAAACGATGCGATGGTTTATGGAACCTCTGGCTATGAAACTCGCACACGTTCCTTAATTGATTTTTTGCAAAACTCTCAGAATTCGATAGTATATCTTACCTTAATTCCAAGAACAAATATGTCCTCGATACGGGAAACGATCCGCACCAATAACGAAACACTACGCCAAATCAAATCTCAAAAACAAAATGTAGAGACAATCGATGTAGAATCAGTATTTGAATCCTACCAAGGTAATGTTCCCTTATATCCTGTATCAGACCCAATTCATCCAAACCAAGTAGGTTATGAAATTATGGGCGAGTTGTATCGAAAAAAAATCTTAGGAATTTAAATCAGCTAAAATTTTTAATCCTTTGAGTGTCATCATTGGATCAATTTCATCAAACACTTGGTTATGCGAAGCATGGATTGTTGTCACAAGACCACCGGTTCCCACTACTACATAATCACCAGGATGTTCTTCCTTGATGGCTCTCACAATTTCTTTCAGAAGGCCAATCCACCCAAAGAAAAAACCAGCTTGGATTGATTCAACAGTTGATTCTCCCAACACACGAGAAGGAGAACCGAATACAATTGGCGGAAGTTGGGCTGTGTTTCTCGTTAAAGCATCCATGGATATTTTTAATCCAGGTGCTATCACACCACCAATGTATTCTGGTTTTTCGCTAATCACACAAAATGTTGTCGCAGTACCCAAATCGACTAGGATGGCTTTTTTTCCTGGATAGGTTTTGGCACAATAGGCCGCATTGACAAGTCGATCCGCACCAATTTCAAATGGCCTAGGGTAACTGATTCCAAAGTTTAAATTCATTTGGTAATGAACTCGAAGTGGATTTACATCAAACCAGTCCTCTAACATTCTTTCGACAATCGGATTGAGCGAAGGCACAACACTTGAGTAAATTGCTTTTTTGACTCGGTCTGCTTTTACATTCTCTTGAGTCAAAAATCCCTTTAGAAATAGTCCTAGTTCATCCGAAGTTCGATCCCTTCGCGTAACAGTTCTTTTGTGAAAATCAGGTGTCTCTTGACCTTCACGAAAAACTCCAAATACAGTGTTAGTATTTCCAACATCGATAACTAATAATAATGGTGATTCTGACATTTATATCATCCGAAATTTTGGTGAAGTGTCCATAAGCTCAATCTTTTGGCCAGTTTCAGTCATAATAAGAAGGAATCCTAATTCATCAATTCCCAAAACTCGACCTCTTACGATTCTTTCATCCCATTCAGTCTCAATGACTTTGTTCTTTAATAGAGAATGATCTTCGATCCAGACTAAATCTTTTAAAACTTGGCTTTGGTCTAGGAGTGTGATCACTGCTTGGTTGATTCCTATGACCAAATGATTTACAAATCTTTCTAAACCACCTTCTCCTATTTGAGAATCACATAAAAAGGTAGCCTTCTCCTTTAAATCTTCAGGTACTGATTGTCCAAAAAAGTTGAGTCCAATTCCAATCACAACATCATAAACTCCATTGATAAACTCAGATTGAACTAAAATTCCTGCTACTTTCTTTTCGTTTTTATAAATATCATTTGGCCATTTGATTGTAGTATCTACTTCCCTTTCAGGAAAAAAATAGAAAATTGTTTTAAGCAATGCAGAAGAGATAAAAATCGAAAGTAAAGGCAAAGAAATTTCGGCAGCTGAAATTCTGATTTTCCCAGAGAATATTAATGGTTCTTCGCCTAACGACTGCCATAAATTTTGGCCTCGTCCTTTTCCTGCCGTCTGTTCTTCTGCAATCACCCAAGATCCAAAGGGAACCTCTGGATTTCGGATCCATTCGTTTGTAGAGTTTACAGACTGTAATCTATGACCTAGTTCAGGTTTTAAAAGTCGATATTGCATTTGAGTCTATTTCCTATATGATTCCGATTGACGAAACCAAAAAATAGATTAGAGTCATGGTATGAAATTATCTGGAAATACGATTTTGATTACAGGCTGTGGAATGGGAATTGGTGCTTTAACAGCAGAACGATTGGCAAAAGAGGGAAACGATATCATTGGAGTTGATATCAACCAATCCCTATTGAAAGAAATCCAACTGAAAGTGGAATCAGCAGGAAGAAAATTTTATGGATATGTTTGTGATCTTTCCAAAGAAGATGATATCGGAAATCTTATCAAAAAAATCAGAAAGAATAAACTCAGTTTCCAAGTTTTGATTAACAATGCGGGGATTGCTCCTAGTGGTCCCTTTGAAGGAAAGGATTTTTCTGTTTGGAAAAAAGCCTTACAAATCAATGTTCATGGACCAATGAAGTTGGTTTATGAATCGTTGCCAATTCTCAGAGAACAAAAAGAAGCATGTATCATCAATCTAGCAAGTATTGCAGGTAAGTTTGGAACAGAAGGAACTGTCACTTATTCCGCAACCAAACATGCAATGGTTGGTTTCTCTCAAGCCTTAAAAATGGAATTATACGAAACTCAAATCGGTGTTAGTTGGATTTGTCCATCAATGGCGAAGACTAGAATGATAGATGGTGTCAAACCTTCCATTTTTACTCCTGTTATAGAACCAGACCAAGTGGCAAAGGCAATCTGTAAAGCGATAGTGAAAAATCCTGGTGAAGTCCTTGTTCCTTCTTATCTCAGGTCTACTATCGTGATTATGCCAGCTCTCTTTCCAAAGTTTTCCCTCTGGCTTGCGGTAAAAACAAAAGCGTCAAAAGGTTGGTTACTTGCCAACAAGGGGCTTGAGAAAAATATTCCTGTTTAGAGGATAGGTTTTATGCACATTTCTGAGATCCTCGGCAAAAAACAAACTACCATCAGCTTCGAATTTTTCCCTCCAAAAAATGAGGAAGCATCAGAGGATTTGTTCCGAAATATCCAAGAACTATCTCAAATGAACCCTGCTTATGTGAGTGTCACGTATGGTGCGGGTGGATCAACTCGTGACCTAACTCACGATTTAGTCGTCAAATTACAAGAGGAGACTGGTTTAACAATTGTTAGCCATCTCACATGTGTTGGATCCACCAAAGAAGAAATTGGTGAGATCCTAAAACGATACCAAAAAAGTGGAATCCACAATATTATGGCTCTTCGTGGAGATCCGCCAAAAGGTCAAAATGAATTTCAAAAAACAGAAAATGGATTCGAATATGCTGGAGAATTAGTTGGTTTCATCAAAGCAAACTATCCAAATATGGGGATTGGAGTTGCTGGTTTTCCAGAAGGTCATCCTTCTACTCCCAATCGTTTAAAAGAAATTGAATACTTAAAATGGAAAGTTGACCAAGGTGCAGACTATATCTGCACACAATTGTTTTTTAATAATGATTCTTTTTATGATTTTGTAGAACGATGTGAGATTGCGGGAATCAAAGTTCCAATCATTGCTGGTATCATGCCGATAACTTCTAGAAAAGGAATGGCACGTATGGCTGAATTATCCTTGGGTACTAATTTTCCGGCAAAACTATTGAAGTCATTATCACGTGCTGAAGATGATGCCTATGCTGAAAATGTTGGGATCCATTGGGCAACGGAACAAGTCCGTGATTTATTAGATCACAAAATTGCAGGCATCCACATGTATACACTCAACAAATCCAAGGCTACACGGAAAATTTACGAATCACTCGGGATCCGAAATTTTGATCGTATCGTTTGATTCTTCTTTTGGTTTAAACCCAATATAATGATTTTGGTGCCAGTAACCTTCTAGCACCAAACTACCTTTTGCATTTGTGATTTTCCCTTTTCCATTCAGTTCATTTTGTGACCAATTTCCTTCCAAAATGAATCCATCTGCAAAAATATATTTTCCGAACCCATCTCTTTTGCCTTTGAGATAATTTCCATGAAACTGATCTCCATTGCTATAACGATAAGATCCTAATCCTTCTTTATACCCAAATTTGTATTCACCTTCAAAGACATCTCCATTAGCATATCGATAAATTCCAAAGCCATGTTTGGTATCTTCAAAGAATTCACCTTCAAAAAAGTCACCATTTTCATAGGAAACGGAGTGTTTACCATTTCGGCAATTTTCCCCTTCGCATATTTTTTGGTTCGACTTACAAAAGACAAAAATGTAAAAAAATAAAAATAAAAAGTATTTAGAACGCATGGATGGCTTACTTGAGAAAATTTCGTCGACTAAGTGTATACATGCTCATATAAAACTAGTTTGAAAATAAGGCAATCCATATGTCACAAAAAAAAGCACTTGTAGTTGATGATAGCACAGTCACCCGATTGATGATTCGGAAAATCATTTCCGAAAAACACCCCAATTGGGAGATTTTAGAAGCTGAGTCAGCAGATAAGGCAAAATCTATTTTACACGACCATCCAGACATTGATTTATTTAGTTTGGACCAAAATATGCCAGGGACAATATCCGGCTTAGATTTAGCTGAGAATTTAAAATCAAACTATCCGAATTCAAAAATAGTTTTAGTCACTGCAAACATCCAAGATGCAATCAAAAATAGAGCCAAAGATCTGGGAATTGATTTTGTCGAAAAGCCTGTTACGCCTGAAAAAATCATTCCTTTGTTGGAAAAAATATGAACCACTTAACAGAGTTAGAGCGAGATTCGTTGTGTGAACTTTTCAATATCAGCTTAGGTGGAGCTGCAAAATTGATGAGTGAAATGATCTCTGATGAAATTTTATTAACTGTTCCCAGTTTAAAACTAATTACCGAATCAGAAGCAAAAAACTTTGAAAACCTAGCGAATAAAGATGTTTGCACAGTCGAACAAAAGTTTGTTGGTGATATTGGGAACGGATCTGCATTTCTATTATTCCATAAAAGTGCTAGTTTAGAAATTGTAAAAATGATGATGAAAGACTATGTAGCACTGAATGAAGTTTCACAATTTGAAAAAGATGCACTCAGTGAAATTGGTAATATTATTCTAAATGCAATTTTATCAAATTTGGCAAAAATGTCTAATTACAAAATAGAAACTCAAATCCCGGAATTTTTTTCAGGAAAATACGAGGAACTATTATTGAATCGAAAGCCGAATCCTAATGAAGACAATTCAATTTTATTAGTGTTCATAGACTATCAGTTAAAAGGTAAAGAAATTAAAGGTTATATATTTTTTATTCTAAATTTTGACAGCATCAAAAATTTATCCAGAGTATTGATTGAAAAGTTAAAGTAGTGAGTTCTTTAACCGAAAAACACTTATTAACAATTGTAAAAAAATCAGGAATAGGAATTCTGATTTTAAACCAAAACTATGAAATCGTAATTGCCAATCAGTGGTTTCTAAAAGGTTCCAATCTTTTAGAGAAAGATCTTCAAAACAAACTAATTTACGAAGTATTTCCAGAGTTAGTTGACACAAGAACACTTAAATCAATTGAACAATGCATTCAATTTTCGCAATATTCCATTCTTACACACACTTTAAATCCATATCCATTTCCATTATACGAAAATGAACAAAAGATGTTGAAAAATGAAAGAATTTACCAATATTTACACATCATACCAATATCAATCGAAGATGAATCAAATTCATTTTGTATGATCCAAATTTCAGATGTTTCTCAACAAGTAACTAGAGAGAAATTATTACGCGAACAAATGGTTGTTGCTAAGGAAAGGGAAGTTGATGCAAAAAAAGCATCCCAAGCTAAGACAGATTTTTTGGCGTCCATGAGTCATGAAATCAGGACTCCTCTCAATGCAATTTTAGGTATGGCTGATACTTTAGCTGAAACAAATCTATCTGAAGAACAAGTTGAGTATTTGACTGTCCTTCGAAATTCAGGAAAAGCATTATACAATATCATAAATGACATCCTTGATTTATCTAGAATTGAGTCAGGTAAGTTAGAAATAGAATCCATAGAATTCTCAATTCGAGATCTATTAAAAGAAACTATCTCCCTTTTCTTGATGAAAGCAAAAGCAAAGGGTATCAAAATCAATTATGTTGTAAGTGAAAATATATCTGAAAATGTAAAAGGTGATTCTACTCGTATCCAACAAATTTTGATTAATTTAATTGGAAACGCCATGAAATTTACAGAAAAAGGAAGTATCAGTGTTAATGCTTCATTAGATAACAGTAAAAAAGTATTAATTCTAGAAGTAGAAGATACTGGAATTGGCATACCAAGCGAAAAATTACATTCTATTTTCGAAAGTTTCACCCAAGTGGATAGTTCTACTACTAGAAAATATGGTGGAACAGGACTTGGACTTACAATCACAAAGAAATTAATATTAATGATGAATGGTGATATCTTCGTAGAAAGTGAACTTGGAAAAGGTTCAAAATTTTCAATTCATATCCCTTATGAAGGATTAGTTCATAGAGATTCCAATATCCATCAACATTGGTTAGACTTAGAATTACCAGATCCAGAAAACTTTCCTAAATGCAAGATCCTATTGGCAGAGGACTCTGAAGAAAATGTTTTTATCATTAAAACTTTTTTACGAAAATATCCAATTGAACTTGTAATTGCAAGAAACGGTATAGACGCATTACAAAAATTTCAAAATGAAAAATTTGATATCGTTTTAATGGATATGCAAATGCCTGAAATGGATGGGTTAGAAGCGACAAAGGAAATTAGAAATTATGAACAAAATCAAAATATAGATCCACTTCTTATGGTTCCGATCATTGCAATTTCAGCAAACGTACAAAAAGAAGATATCAGCAAAAGTTTTTTAGCAGGAATTACTTCTTATTTATCCAAACCAGTTCGGAAATTAGAAATACTAAAACTCATCTATTTTTACTTAGCACTTTGAGAATTATAAATTCCAAATCCATTCTCTATTTTAAGACTTTTTCGACCGCTGTCTCAGGATATGCTTCCGAAACAATTCCTTCATTCAACAGTTCATTTGCCATTTCGACGGAAAGATAACCTGGTTCTGTTTGGAAACTAACAATACGGGGAGTGAATTGTTGTAAGATCACAATCTTATATTTTTGAGCTAACTTGGAAAGAGTATCGTTAGTTTGGTCATTTTTGAAGGTAACAATAATGATCCCTGGTAAAACAATATTGGGACCATAACCTGCTCCTGTATTGTAAACTTCTGTCACTTTTGTTGGAATATTTGATTTGTATTGTTGTTGGCTCAGCAATGGTTTTCCGGCTTGCCTCAAATTCCATCCACCTTTTACCTTACCATTCCCCATACCTTTGTTTTGCGAAGAATTCACTTGGTTTGGTTCAATGAATTCTGCTTCCAAATTTGAATTTCTATAAAATGTTTTTTGAACACCACCTTCCGTAAACGTAATTTGGTTTGGAGGTTCTTTTGCAATGATTGGATCACATAAAAAAAATGAACTGTAGGTGAAACAAATGAATGAAAAAAACAATACATTTTGGAATCGATTGAAGGATTTGTTATTTTCTGATTTCATTGTTTACCTACCGTAAATTTTCAATCGTACAGACTGGATGGTTCCAGTATCCCCAGCTGCGCCATCATAAGCTCTTATCGTCCAATTACCATTTGGATTTTCACCAAGCAAACGAGTTAAACCAAAACGATAGGTGGAGGAACCTGTCATACTAGCGATGGATGTACTACCAGAAGTACAACCCGAATTATTAGCTGGATTCCGACATGCATGCACTTCCGAAAGGACACTCACAGTTCCACTTGGTGAGGTAATCGTGATTTTTAATTCCGGAAAATAAGTATGACTCGTTGTAAATTCAACATCAACAAATTCTATATAGGTGATAGAGGAGGAAACTGAATAAGAAGCATTGGCTCCAGTTACCAAATCATTGTCTGGAATCGAAGTACCTGGTGTAATTGAACTCATTGTTTCCGTTTTCAGTGCAGGTGCGATAGGAGACCAAGAATTAGAACGAATTAGTAATTGTTGTGCATCAATGGCACCAAATCCATATTTATGGTTGATATTTAGACCTGCTGCATTGGTTGTCCAATCTGTATCCGAAGCATCATTTTTTCTGGCCGAATAAGCAACTAACTCGCGTACGTCTCTCCATGTTAAATTAGGATTTTTGCTTAGGAGTAAAGCAATCACTCCAGCAGCTAATGGAGTCGCAGAAGAAGTTCCATTGAATTTTTTCGTATAACTTGAATTAGTATAATCTCCAGAAGTACCTCCTGCATTTAATCCATTCACTCCAGTGGCATCGGTTGTTGAAATTGCTGTTGTGTAAGCAGTTGTATTGTTCCCTTGTGTGTGGGCAACAACCCAAAGATTCGCACCTGATTCAGAATAGGCCGCCTTTTTTCCATTCTCCCCAATTCCACCAATGGCCATAACTCCATAATAATTTGCTTGCCCATCATAATTTGCATTATCAACTAATACTGGTGATGCGACAGTTCCACCATTGGCTCCATTCCCAGCAGCCCAAAGGTAAACGGTTCCCTTTCCTCCTCGACCAAGACTTACACCTTCATTGATGCCTTGTTGCCATAAACTACTCGATGGCCATAACCAACCATAAACATCAGGGGATCCCCAACTATTGTTTGAGATAAAAACTCTTCCTGATTCATTGACCATTGCGCGGTATTCGTCGGAAGTATAAATCGTTGATTTTTCTAAGATATTGACACCAACCAATTTGGAACATGGAGCAGCACCCCTAAGTCCAATTGCATTGCCACCTCTTGCACCAATCACTCCTCCGACTGCTGATCCATGAAAACTATTGGAGTAAGAATGAGAAGGGTTGAATGTATTGTTAAACATATTTAAGCCACGAGCCGTGACCGAGATGTTTGCACTTAAATCTTCATGCCTAATGTCCAAACCATCATCGACAACACTGACGATCACTTGGTTTCCAGAATACCCTTGGTCCCAAACAGGTTTGACCCGTGCATCTTCGCCAACAGTACCACCGAATTGTCCTAGGTTTTGCAGATGCCATTGGTCAGAATAAAAAGGGTCTGTATCAGCTGAAGAGAAAGTACAATCCGTTTCCCTAGCATTGAGAATAGAATTGAGCAAAAGGAGTAAAATTAAATTATCACTGAACGGATCATTCTTTTTGACAGGATTACAATTCCCAAAGCTCAAACTGAAAATCAGGAATGTAACCAAACCAAACTGTCCAAATTTCATGAAACCATTACCCTACCATAAGGAATAACAACCAAGACAGATCATTCAATCGAAATCTGTCAGAAAAAAACTTTTTTTATGCCTTGGCTTCCGCTAATCTTTTAGACCGATCTTCTTGGATTAACGCATCGATTAATTCATCCAAATCCCCTTCCATTATAGCAGGAAGATTATGACTCGTAAAACCAATCCTATGGTCTGTACAACGTCCTTGTGGAAAATTATAAGTCCGAATACGTTCAGACCTATCACCCGATCCAACTTGTGCTTTTTTAAGAGCATCTGCACTTTGTTTGGCGGTCTCAGCCATTTGGTCGACAATCCTTGCACGTAAAACGCGCATTGCTTTATCGCGGTTTTTAATCTGTGAACGTTCTTCTTGGGAAGCGACTACAATTCCAGTTGGAATATGTGTGATCCTAACAGCTGAATCAGTTGTGTTAACGTGCTGACCACCTGCACCTGACGAACGATAAACGTCTATTCGAAGATCACTTTCCCTAATCTCAACTTCTTTCTCTTCTGCTTCGGGAAGAATGGCGACAGTTACAGCAGAAGTATGAATCCTTCCACCTGACTCTGTTTCAGGAATCCGTTGCACACGGTGTGTTCCCGATTCAAATTTAAATAAATCATATGCTCTATCATCATCCAAGGAAAATACAATTTCTTTATAACCACCAATGCCTGTAGGACTCATATCAATGATTTCTGCACGAAGTCCTTTTTTATCTGCATATTTGTTATACATACGAAACAAATCTGCACAAAACAATCCCGACTCTTCTCCACCTGTTCCAGCACGGATTTCAACAAGGATACTTTTTCCAGAGTTTGGATCAGGAGGTAATAACATAATTTCGAGTTCTTTTGCAAGTTCCTCTAATTTTTTTTCCCCTTCTTCAATCTCTGATTTTAGCATAGAATGCATATCTGGATCATTTTCGGATTCTAATAATGATTTTGCATCTTGGCAGTCTTTTGTAATTCTTAGATATTCATCTGCTTTTGTATATACGGGCGTTAGGCGAGATCTTTCTTTCGATAGATTCTTCAAAGTATCCGAAGCGGTGGCCTTGGCGAGCTCATCCTCGATACGCAGGTATTTTTCTTGAATTTTTTTCAATCTATCTATCATGTCTATGGAAAGGATACAGAATGCCTGTTTTTGATAAACCAAAATCTAATGAGGATTTAAGAAACCCGTGAACGAACTACCATCTCAGGGCAAATCAAACGGATTTTTAGAAGGCCTCATCGAATTATTTGCAGGTTTTGAGGATTATCGTAGTCCCTATGCTCCCACAATCCAACCTCCCGAGGAATTATTGAATGAACTTGTTCAAAATGCTTCTTTTAAATCGGGACTCATCAGCGCTACCTGTTCCCTTCCCCCAGGCCCTCTAGGAATACTCAGCATTCTACCTGAACTCTTAATGGTCTACCGGATCCAAGGCCATCTCATCATGGACATTGCTGCTTTGTATGGAAAGGAAGTTCAAGTGACAAAAGAACTTCTTCTTTATTGTCTATTCAAACACGGAGGAGCTCACGTTTTTCGTAAAATTATCGAGGAATCCAGTTTTAAAATTTTAATTCGCCCAACAACCGTTAGAGTTTTTCAAACAGTACTCGAAAAATTAGGTATCATGATTTCTAAAACAATCATCAGAAAACAGTTTGCACGTTGGGTACCAATAGGTGGTGCAGTAGTCACTGGAACATTTGCCTATTATGATACAAAAAGAGTTGGGAAAACAGCGATGGAACTATTCTCAAAGGAAATTCACTCGGATGAAATCCGGGAAATGTTGGAGTCTCAGTGAAATTTTTTTTCCTCTTAATTTTTACTTTTTTAAATTTCAGTTATTGCCAATCAAAACACGAATCGTTAGTCTCCGAAATTGAAGACCTTATTTCAAAAGAAAAATACGAAAAGGCTTTGGTATTATTACAAGACCGTTTGTCAGCCAATAGGTCTAATGCAGAAATTCTTTCCAAAAATAAACCAAACCAATCTCGCCTATTTGCATTATCAGAAGATAGAACCAAAATTGTTTGGACTGAAAACAAAACTCTCTATTTCAAAGATTTAGTGAATGACAATCGGAATTCCATTGAACTAAAATTACGACCTGATTCGATTCAATTATCAGCTAACGGTAACTATGTTGTCGTTCAATATCCGCTAAAACAATATGGTGGTTGTGCTTTGTTTGGATATTCAACTCTGGATTCTTCTTTAGAACATGAATCTATCGTTCATATTCCTTGTAAAACAGGTATGGCAATTTCGAATTCAGGAGATTTAATATTTTATTTCTTTGAAAATCAGCTCTTTGTAGAAAAAACTGGAAAAAATTCTAAACCCGAAAAATTCCTTTCCAGTGATTTATTTCCTTCTCCTTATCCAAAATTAAAAATACAATATCATATATCTCCTATCGGAAATGAATATTTAGTTTGGTCGGGTGTTGGTGGAGCTTATCATCTTTTCTTTTTAAACATCGAATCAAAAAAAGTTTCTTTACTTTCAAAGGACATCGTCCTACCAAAATTTTATTATAACAATGGTAATTCAGGATATGTCGTTGGTGGTAAAATTGGAGACTTGTATC
This sequence comes from Leptospira levettii, assembly GCF_002812085.1. NCBI lineage: Bacteria > Pseudomonadati > Spirochaetota > Leptospiria > Leptospirales > Leptospiraceae > Leptospira > Leptospira levettii. The sequence goes on along the minus strand of NZ_NPDM01000001.1, from coordinate 1,320,425 downwards.
TAAAAGAAGTCAACTACCAACAAGGTAAATCACCTTCTATCAATCGTGGAATTCCAATTGTAACAAGAGAAGCGTATTCGTGGCGACTTACAGGTAAGGACGAATTCATTACTACCAACCAAAATGAACCTAACCAACCGATGAAATGGAAAGTAACGGGAAAAAAGGAACATTTTCCATTTTTTTTAGATCGGTTATGGGGAGTGGCTGGAGATAAAATCGTATACGAGAGTATTCGTGGTGAACTTGTGTTAGATGATTTAACGTTTAGCGAAGAAGACTGGAAAGTTTATGAATATTTTAAAAAGGTTAGGAAACTGAACGACGGTTAAGCCGCTTGTTCTTTCTCTTTTTTTGCGGAAAAAATATCACAAGCCTTATATAAATCCTGAACACAATGAGAAGTCAATCGACTCAAATCTTCTGATTGTAAACGATCCTTCGAACTTGGACATACAGAAAGGCCTTTTGCATACAATGGGCATTTTACGTAGAATTCGTTTTTAGGAAGGGACTTCTGTGGCATAACTCTGAAAATTTTTTGTGAATTCGGTGCCATGTCAAACGGATTTTAATGGAAAAGCCAAAATTAAAATCTCTAATTTTATCGATTACGAATCTATTTTTAAAAGTACAAATTTAAGATTGTAGGGCTTTCTACCGAAATCACTTGGTCTTCAAAAGTAAAATCTCTCAAATTGAAAGTTTTTCCATTCCAGTGATTTTCAAATAAATGCCCAGATAGAAACACTTGGACCAGGTCTTGTGCTCTTGTCGATTTGATGTATTTTGGCATACCCTCTTGTTTCCAAATATTCGAATCCGATAAATCTTTATCTGACCACTTCATATTCGGAAACACGGCGGATGGAGAAATTAATCCATCAATAGCCTTTCCTGTTAGGCGACTATACAAACTAGCATCGAAAACATCTTGCCCAATAAAAATGGCTACTTTCCAACCAGGAACAATCCAAATACGATCTTGGTTAGATTCTCCAGCAGAATATACTTTAAGTTCATCTTCTGTAAGAATGGATTTTTTCACAATTGGTTCCATCAGTTTTCCATCTGCAGAAAATGGAATTGCAACATTATAAAGAGGTCCATTTGGATCTAATACTAGATTACCTTTTACAATTTTTGGATTTGGAAGGACAATCGTTCCACCTAAAATAGGGACATTAAATTCTTTTGCTAAGTTCGAAAATGTTCTGACATACACTTCTGACATCAATTCAGCTTTGGATAATAGTAAGTCTCTAATGGTAAAATTTTCACCTTTTGTTTTGAGAGCATCTTCCAACGTATCAGAATTGAGGAACCTTGATTTTTCATTTAGAAAAACAAGACCCGATCCCAAATGTTCCGGAAAGATAACAATAGTTTTGCGATCAAAAATTCCAGAAGTTTTCCCTTTTATTAAAGTTTCTTCGATTCTTTCACGCCACCATTCTTCTTTTACGTAGTCTTCTGGTTTTAATACTAACTGAATTCCAACTAAGTTACCATATTTTCGATCAGTGCCATTCGTTTGTATGGTTACATCATTCCATGATTTTTCTGGTTTTCGAATTTCTTCATCAACTTCTGGTTTTCTAAAATTAAAATTGAAATCGAATTTAAAATCAAAGTTAAAACTAAAGTCTGATTTTGGTACTTCTAATTTTGGAATTGGAAGGCCTGTATCATGTTCTTTTATAAAAGTTGCGGAACCATATCCGATCCCAAAGAGAACGATAAATAAAAAAATTTTATAAGGAGGCACATAGAGATTATGCATATTGATTTAAATAAAGTTGGACAGCTTCCAACATATACTCCGAAAAAAGTGTTTTGGGATCAAATGAGTGAATGTCTACCCATTCCATATAATCATGCTCGTCTGACAATCGAACCTTCCCTTGTTTTAATTTTGCTTCATAGGCGATAATGATACAAGGGAAATTTCCTTCATTAACCTTATGTTTATGAACAAAAATTGGTTTTGGGTTAACATCAATTTTAATACTTTCACCCAATTCTTCGTTAATTTCTCGGTATACACTTTCCATCCAGTCTTCAAAAAATTCATCTTCATTCATCCTTCCACCAGGGAGGTCACCGTGACCAGATTTTTGATCACGTAGTACTAGTAATGAATTTCCGTCTCTTAAAAAGAGCTTTTGGGTAATTTGAAAAAAACCATGTTTACTCACAATAAGTTTCCCCAAACATCGATTTGATGATCAACTGCATATAACTCTGGAGATAATAGTTTTTTCTTCTTGTATTGGTTTACCATTCCTAAGGATACACTTGCTAATTGTGAAATAATCGGATCCATAGATTCTGTTGGTACACCAAAAAATAAAAAGTTTACAGGACTTCCATCACTGATTAGGTAAATTTCTTTTTCTAAGTTCATCTCGGGAATTTTAAAAATAATTTTTGAACCTAAATCCATTTGTGTTTGAGGGTCTAAGATTCGTTGGAATGAAATGAAAAGATTTTTATCCTTTAATTTAGGTTTTTCAATCGTATTTAATTCATTTGTCCATTGAATGAAGTTTGCAAACTCAATTGTTTTTGTCGAACCTGAAGCCAAAAACAATTGATTGTGTTCACTTTCCAATATCCAAGTTTCAAAGTCTTTTGGTTCTAAAATAGATTCACCTGTCAGACCGATTACTAAATCGATTTTTGAAAATTCTGTCTTGGTTATTGATTGAAATGATTTTTTTACATAATTTGATTCTAATTCAAATTTACGATCCACTTCCAAAACATCTAAATTTGATTCATGTAACGAACCACCGATTAGATATTTCTTTAAAAATCCACCAATATTACCCTTTGATCCAAGAATGAGTATTTTTCTTTTGGATAAAACTTTACCAATTCCATGTAATGTATTCTCTATTGCATTAATGATGGAACGTGCTACTTCTTTAGATTCTTCCAAAGTTTTTTCGTTTGAAACTGCGATTGAATAAGCAGGCAGAACTAATGATTTTCTCTCATCTCTTATTTTAGTGAGTCTGTCGAAACCATTCCTCGTATGTTCCACTGATCCAATCACATGTTCTTTTAAAATTTCCGAAAATTTTCGATCAAGTATTGATTTGTTTTTACCTTCGACCCAAAATTCAGAAAGGACCTCACCAAATGTCATATCATTTAATGCAAATTCATTGAGTACGGGTGCAACGTAACCACCATCTTCTATCAGAATGATTTTTTCCTTCTTTTCAACAAGTTGCAATAATTGATTTAAAAACAAATAGGTAGACAATCTTCGCATAGCATCGAAAAATCCCAATTTAGCCTCTTCCAATTTATGCCGAAATGTAGCATGAATATCAAAATCACTATAAAGAGGTGAGACACCATAATAAGGTGTATTATTTTTTGTGAGTTTAAATTCTAATCCCGCCATGTAAAACGTTTCTGTCGGAATATCTAATAATATATCTAAGTAAACTGGAGGAATATTTCCTCCATACTTAACGAAAGCAACATTTAATGAATTTGCCTTTAGTCTTCTGAAGGTTTCAATTAATGAAATAATTTCAGAAGTTATGTGATGAATTAGAAAGATATGAACACCTTCAAATGAAAATTTGTGACCTTTGCCATTTGCAATGGTTTCAAGTATAGGCATTCTTTTTAGATAAAAATTAGGATCTACTAATGTCCTTTTTTGATTAAAACTAAAGTTTAATACTCTGTCAAGTCTAGAGAGGTCTACATAGATAGATGTTTTGCCTATGATGGCTCTTATAGTATTTCCTTCTTTTATTTTTTTAGAAGCAGATGAATCTTCTAAAAGTAAAAAGAGTTTTTTTAAGATAGACAATGAAACACTTGGATCAGAACTTATAATTAAATTTCTGTACTGTTCTTCCCAATAAAAATTTATATTAGATAATTTCCCAAGAGGTGTTTTTTCGATTTGCGAAAATACTTTGCTAAAATGGCTATTTTCTTCTTCGTAAAATGTTTCTCCTTTCTGTGCAACATTGATAATTCCATTACTTAGAGACTCACTTATCTTTGATGCACCAGCTATATACGTCCTAGAATGTACATCACTTACCACTTCATGCGGGATATTTTTTAAATTTAAACATCCATCTTCTTGTGAATCAATCGTTATGCGAAGAAAAAAATCTCCGATTCGACTTTGGCTTTGTACTCTCTCCATCAAAATATAATATCCTGAAGGGTGAACAAAATCAGTATCAAATGGAAACAATAATGCTAACGAAGAATTTCTGTTTGGATCCTCACCGTAAAACTCTGGGTGTATTTTTTTTGCGATAGATTGTTGTTGGAATGACCCAAATACAAATCGTAAATTTTCTTCAAATTCTTCTCTGAATAATACCCAATCTTTTAAAATTCCAGCTCTTGCAAAAACTTGAACATGTTGGATATGCATATCCACTAATTCATGATTGATATTTGGATTGATTTTATATGTGAAAGCTAAATCACCAGGTAACGATTGTAATAAGTTACCAATCTCCTCACCAATGGTCCGGGAAAGGATGGAAAGTCCGAAAAAAATCCGAAGATTGGTTAGGTCAATTTCCCATAATCCTTCATCGATTTGATGAAGAGTTGGCCCGAGAGATGTTTTTATATTTTTTTCTGAAGTCATATGGTTATTGGAAATCAACAACTACCTTTACACTCGATGGATCTTTAGCTTTGTTATATGCTTCTTCCAATTTGTCAGCAGGGTATCGGTGTGAAATTAAGTTTGTCTCTAAAGATTTTGTAATTTCTGGATTTTCCCTTAACAAAGAAATTGCCATATGAAAATCACCACAACGTGAACTATGAATCTCTTTGCCTTGTTTCAAAAATTCACCTACCAAACTTTGATCGCTTGGCCATTGGTTGGTATTGGTTGTATCGACAAGGATTGCCCCCCGTGGTCGTACCAATGAATTTTCATGATTAGGATTTGGTCGAATAACCAATCCAATTTCGCTCGGGTTTGATACAACGACTACATCAAATCTTGGCAAATGACCTAAAAAATCTTTTGATGATAAAATTGATTCAGCTGTTTTTTCATCCCCTACATAAACAGTAAAATTTTGTTTCAGTTTGGCTTTTACATCTTCTGAAACATTATCGAAAACAAAAATATTTTTGTTAGATCTTGTTTCTTTTTCCCAATGGAATTTTGTATTTTGTTCTGAATATGGTAGAATGGACAATTCATCTACGACAAGTTCTGTTAAATGATTTATCCCTGCCATTGGTTGGCCATTTGTCGTTTTTAAATGTACTTCTCTTTTTGCGATCTGTATAGCAGACTCAAAACCTGATGGTGTAGATGTTGTATCATATACGATGTCAAATTTGTTTTTTAGATTTTCTACATTTGTTATGCGAAGATCGATTACGTCATCTGCACCCATTTCTTTCGATAATTTGACCAAGTGGTCATGGCGTGTGATCGCCGTTATACGAAATTCTGCATGATTGGATTTGCGATAGGATGAAAGTGCAGCAAGAATTAGACTCCCTAATCGTCTAGGGCCTAAAACGGCAACATGGTCTCCTTTTTTCGGAGGCGAAGCTATGATGGCTTGTAAGGCTGCTGCAAATGGTTCCATAAGGACAGCCGCTTTTGGAGAAACACCTTCTAAACTGATAGCTGCGTTTATTGGAGCAAGGATATAAGGGCCAAAACCACCAGGCAATCGATCGATCCCTAAAACCCTTCGTTCCGGTGAGTGTGTCGGAATTCCTTCCTTACAAAATAAATCTGGTTCTTTATCCCCTCGTGCTTCGTAAGTGTCATTGATCTCAACGACGAATTGTTTGCCTTGGTTTTCTTCGAGACCTTCTGCTAAGACCTCATGCCCGATAATTTGTGGGAGAGGAAATGGTAAAAATCTCCGATCGATATCAGTGGAACAAACACCACATGAAATAGTTTTTAATGGAATGTAGCCTGGTCCTAATTGGAGGTATGGTTCACCATTTCGTTTGATTTCCCATCCGTCTTTTTGATTGCCAATGTATTCGTATTCAGCTGGTTCAAAGGAGTCACTGGAGAGATAATCCTTTGCTCTAAATTTTAGATTCATTACCTATTGTTGATAAAAAATAGAAGAATGATAGTCAATGTAAAAAAGGTAAAGTTGAGAAGAAAGCCTTGTCTGATTTCTTGCCTTTCTTTTTCCCCTAATAAATAACTTGTCACAAATACTGAGAAAAAACCACCTAAGTGTGCCCAATGAGCCACATTATCTCTCGCAAAAACATTGGTTACATCTGAATATACCATCATCCAACCGAACAAAAATACAGGAAAAGGTATCGATTTGGTCTTAGAAATTGGAAATCGAAAAGGCGATAACAAAGTAGCCGCAGATGCAAGTCCAGAAATTGAACCACTCGCACCAACAATAGGTGTTTTATCTCCTAAAATAAAACCTCGCACAATCCCATCACCTAACACTGAAAGGAAACCGGCCATAAAATAAAACAGTAACCATCTTGTTTTACCAACTCGTTTCTCCACCACCCTGCCAAGTAACAAAAGGAAAAACAAATTAGATAAGAGATGGGCACCAGATCCATGAAAAAAAGTGGATAAGATCCAATTGATTGGCTCGAATTCACCAGGAGTCGCTATGAAATATTCCGTAACCAAGTTTGGCATAAAAATGGAAACAGTTGGATACAATAAGAATAAAAATAATGCAAAACTTGCGGTTAGTGGAAATTCCCAAATGAATGATCGCATAACTATTTGAAGGTTGGAATTTTTGCTTCTTCTGGGTTTCGAAAGTAAGCAGGATCAAAATTTGGAATTCCTGATGCTAGTTCATGTAAATCGGGTTGTTTCCAAATTTGTTCGTAATAATTCAGAGATCCATATGAATCAAAATGGCTATCATACAATAATCGTAAATACTTCTCTTTATCACTTACAATAATTCGAATTACTTCATTGGCCATCGCTTCGAAAGAGCGACTTTCTTTATCGAATTCGTCTACGGAGTCATGTAACAATCCAAGCAAAACAATATATTTCTCTGCTTGTTTTAAAGATTTTAATGAAAAGGCCAACTCCTGTAATTTCATCAAATACAAATATGGACGAATGTTTTTTCCAATGATTAATTTTTGTTTCGCAACTGCAATTTCACGATAACCTAATCTCAAATACAATTTGGTCTCTGTTTTTTCTTTTCCGTTGGCAAGCCGAGCCAGTCTTCCTAACTCAATTTCTAACTCTTCAATTTCATCTTCCAAAACATTGATGTACAATTGGATGAGTAAACCTTGGGTTCTACGTAGTTCTGCGTATGATTTTCCCAAATCCATTTGTAAATGTAGGATTTCTGACTCGATGTGGTGTTGTACGCATCGTTTGAAGTATTTTTTTTGGTCTTCAGTACCACGATTACTGATTGTTGAATTTAAAATGCGAAGAAACTCGTAGTTATCCTTAAGTCCGTAGCTAACACGAATTAACTGAGTCGCTTTGGAACTGGATTGGTCCGGCGTTGTCTCTCCCATTGCAATGAAGAGAAGCAGTAGTATTACCGAAAAACGTTTCATCTATGCAACTAGTTTCGGCCGTACAGAGAAAACATTAGCATGATAAAAAAGAAAAGACATATACGTCTCATATTCTAGAATTATGTCGAGAGGAAACTGTGCAAAAGTTAGGATCATTACCCAATTCTCCCTTAGAAGCCATTGACCAATTAAAAATGGAGATGGACCAACCAATCTGGGAAAATCGCCTCTTAGAATTGATGAAATTGGCAGCAAATAACGATAAAAACGTTTGGGCCATGATTTACCAAATTATCCGTGAAGCCGACTCAGGAAGGCTTTCTTGGGGTTACCATAAGGTCCTACTTTCCGGAATGGTTTATCTGTTGTCTTATGTTGGCGATTCCAAGAGTTACCGAGTCCTATTGAATTATGTCAAATCGTTAGACCGTACCATTCCAATTGGTGCCATGGAATTGATTTCCGATTTACTCCCTACTTTTGTCGAACTTGACATTCGTGAATTATTTACCATTGCATCAAACCAAGATGAACTCAAATCTGCATTTGGAGTTTTGGCTCTTTGTAAATTGAATATGGAAAATCGTCTCACTGACGAAGAAAAAACAAATTTAAAATTGTTTTTGTTGGAATACAAAAATCTGAAATATTATTTAAACGATATGATAGAACTTACGTTGGAACAATTAAACGAATCCGATACAAGTGAATTCTTATCTGAACTTGATGGAATTATGTTATGAAAGCAGCTGTTTTACCACAAGGATCTAAATCCTTAGAGATCCAAGAATTGGACTTACCACCATTATTCCCAAACCAAGTAAAAGTGAAGGTAAAAGCATGTGGGATATGTGGCTCTGACATTCATCTCATATTACATGGAAAAATGAAGGCAACATATACTCCATGTGTCCCTGGTCATGAAACTTCGGGTGTTGTCACTGAGATCGGTGAACAAATCACAAAATTGAAAGTGGGAGACCGAGTTGTAGTGAGTGCCGGCACCTCTTGTGGTAAATGTAAACATTGTTTGGCGGGAAGAGAAAATCTTTGTGAACATATTGGTGTGATTGGTTTTAACCAAAGAGGTGGATTTGCAGAGTACATCCAAACGGAAGAAAGATACTTATATATTTTGCCTGATCAAATTCCTTTTGCCGAAGGTGCAATCCTTGCTGACGCTGTCTCCACTCCGTACCATGCTATCAAATACCAAGGGGAACTTAAAGCAGGGGAAACTGTTGCAATCATTGGTTGCGGAGGACTTGGAATCCATGCTGTTGCGATAGCCAAAGCTCTTGGAGCAGGTAAAATTTTTGCAATTGATATAGATAGTGGAAGTTTAGAAAATGCAAAATCATATGGTGCCAACGAACTCATATTAGTCGAAAAAAACATGCAGGTAGGAAAAGTCCTAAAAGAAAAGTCTGGTGGGATTGACCTATTATGTGATTTTACAGGTTTTATGCCGAATATTGAAAGTTCTGTCCGTGCAATGAATCGTGGAGGAAGGATTGTACTCGTTGGCATCGGCAGAAACAAACTAGAAATTCCTATGCCATTTTTCCTCATTGAAAGACAAATCCGAATCACAGGTTCCTATGGATCAGATAGAAGGGCCATTCCTGAACTCATTCAACTTTATAAAGATAACAAACTAAATTTGACAAAATCCATCAGCGGAATTCACAAATTGGAAGATACAAATGAGTATCTACATGCGTTAGAAGAAAAAAAAGGAAATCCGATACGTTTTATCATCAATCCAGAACTTTAGTCAGACAATAATCCTAAGAATCAGTTATTTGACTTCCACGAGTAAAAAACTTAAATCATCCATTTGGTGTTTCCAACCATTGGAAAATCGAAATAAGGAATCTTGTAAGATACTCGATAAGTCTTGTATGTTGTAATAACGATATTCCCATAACAATGATTTGAGCCTATCTTCTCCAAAACTTTCTCCATGTTCGTTTAATAGGTCAAAAATCCCATCTGTGTAGAGTAATATTTTATCCTTTGGTTGAATCCCTACAATTTCTTCTGCGTATGATTGTTGTGAAAAGAGACCCAATGGTTTTCCTTTTGCAGTCAGTTGTATCACATCTTTTTCAGTATTTCGGATTAGGTAAAAACTAGGATGCCCTGCATTGCTAAATGTAGCCGTATAAGATTCGGTATCGATGAAAAGATAAGAAGCTGTAATGAAGAGATTTTTTGTTTTTCCAACTAAGTGGCGATTCATCAGGTGAAATACCCTTGCTGGAAATTGTAAATAGGGACCTGCACCTACAAATGCCATTTTAGACATGGCAGCAACCATTGCCGAAGAAATTCCATGGCCAGACACATCTGCGATTAAAAAAGCCCAATTGCCCATACTATCTTTCGTATGGTCAAAATAATCTCCACCAACCGATTCCAAATTTTGAGAAAAACCTATGATACGAATTTTATCATCCTCATTGTATTTAGAAGACAAAAGAGATTTTTGTAAGGCATGTGCTAATGCTAAATCTTTATCAATTTGTATTAATCGTTGGAGTTCTTTATTTTTTAATCGTAGTTCGGTGTTCATACGATTGATGGAATGCAACAATTCCCAATAATGTTTGAACACATAATAACCAAAAAAACCCAACATGAGAAAAAAACCATAGTGTATGAATCGAATTTGGTAGTGCAAAATTTCCAAATCCACAAGTGTATCATGGAGTCCAGCACAGACGATCACAAGGATACCTAAGATAATTTCCCTAATTTGTCGATTTCCTTTCAAAAAAACATAAACTGAAGATAGGATTGCTATGATTGCTTCCAAAACTACAATCCAATTATAATCTTCCTCACTATTTAGAAATGAAACTCCTAACTCATAATTCCGAATGATAGATGATAAAAAAACAATGATATGTACAATTGCGATAAACTTAAAAACTTTCTTAAAGAAAGGAGGAAATACTGATATCAAAAATAACAGAAAAGCAAAAGGGAAAAATGTGAAATTGAGGAATGTTAGTGGAACTATATAAAAAGCATACTGACGTAAAGAAAATCCAACAAATCCATTTAATACTTCAATGAGTGAGGCGGACAAAAGCAGAATTGAAAAATTTAAAAAAATCATTTCTTTTCTGCGTAAAAAATAAAATCCCATAAATATAAAAGATAACACTAACAAAATGGGAGAAAAAAAAGTTTTAGTAAGATTCTCTATAAACAAATCAATCAATGCTTTTGTGTGATTTTTAAAAATTACTTCATGATCCAATCCAATAAAATTTTTATATCGAGATTGAAATTGAATATATATAAAACCTTTTGGTTCAGGACTAAGTGGAATCAAATGTGGAAAAATAAAATCAAATTCCTTTGAAATATAAACATTGTCTTTTCCTTGAAAAACTTTAAAAGTTTCTAAAGCAATTTCGGTATAAAGAATTGGGCTTTGAAGTTGTCGTATGAATTGATCGCTAAATTTGATATATAAATATTCATTTTCTTTTTTCTTAAATCCTAATGTTTTAGTAGAAATTGGTAACCACTTTGATTCTTGGATCGTTTCTGGGTCCAAAATTTCTTCCGATGACCAATAATAATACCGATCAATCAAATACACGGATTGTTGTAATTGGATTTCTTGTTTACTTTCCGAATGAAGGTCAAAACAATTCTGGATGGAAAAAATCAAAAGGAAAAAAAGAACAAATTGAATCGGAACCAGAATGGATTTATATGGTTTGACTTCTTTCAATTTTCAGTTCCTATAGGAAAAGCAGGATTACGTTCAATGAATCGCACACGATTCCAATCATTTTTTTATCTACTCCCTCTACTCTTATTGTCTCTTACTGCACTATTGGCACAAGAGAACAAAACACCCCAACAACTCTTCATGGAAGACAAAATGGAATGTTATTCGATAGCCACTGAGATTGATGGCCTGGAATACCAGAAATCTCTTAAATGCATTTCGCAAGATTCAATCTGTTACATCATCCAGGGATTTGCAATGAGTTGCATTCCAAGATCTGGTCGGTATCCGTCAGACCTTCCCAACCTAACGCCGAAACCAACCCAACCATAATCGTATAACAGGAGATTTATGAAAATCAAAACAAAAATTAGCGAAATGCTAAAAATTGATCTACCGATCATTGCCGCACCTATGTTCCTTGTCTCCTATCCGGAGTTAGTAGTTGCCGTTTCAGAAGCTGGAGGAATTGGGTGTTTCCCATCTCTCAATTACAGAACACCAGAACAATTACGAGAAGGGATTCTCGAAATTCGTTCAAAAACGAAAAAGCCGATTGGAGTGAATCTAATTTTGCATAAGGAACATAATCCAAATTGGGCAAAACAATTTGAAGTGGTGATGGATTTAAAAGTAGAGTTAATCATCACAAGCTTGGGTACTCCAAGAACAATCGCGAAAGAGATCAAAGCAAATGGTTCCGCATTGTTTTGTGATGTGACAACCCTCAAACACGCTAACATAGTCGCAAAATCTGGAGCTGATGCACTCATTGCTGTTTCACAAGGAGCAGGTGGCCATGCAGGAGCAATCACTCCGTTTGCTCTCATCCCTTATCTTAAAAAAGAAACTGGACTTCCAGTAATTGCAGCAGGAGCCATTTCCAATGGCTCACAAATGGCTGCAGCTCTTTCCCTTGGGGCTGATGCTGTTTATATTGGTACTCGATTTATTGCAACTCCAGAATCTAGAGCACAAAATGAATACAAACAGATGTTAATAGATTCAAGTCCAGATGAGATTGTATATACTGAAAAAATTTCTGGTATCCCTGCCAATTGGTTGGCAAAATCAGTGGAACGTTCACCAGAAATATTGGAAGACGGGCCTAAAAAAATTGCCGCAGGTCATGCTGGTGGAGAAAAAGCAATCGAACAAGAATACAAACGTTGGCGAGACATTTGGTCTGCTGGCCAAGGTGTTGCACAAATTGAAGAAGTGAAACCAGCTGGTGAGATTGTAAAAGAAATTGCAAATGAATATTTGCAAACTGTTAACTCACTCCCTCGATAAATTCACAAAACATAGAGTATGCGAATCATCCACAAAATGGTTGATTCGCTTTTCATGAATTACTTAGTATTATTATAAAAATTTCGAATTGCGGAAATCATTCCTTTTGTATCCAGATAGTCATTGGATTTATACAAACGTTTTCCTTCTGGACTGAGAATCAAAAAGAAAGGTAATCCAATTTTTAATTCGGGATAGTCTGGGTTTGAGACAAATGATTCAAATATTGGATCCGTATCATAAACTTTCCATAAAATCACATCTTTATGAAAGGTTTCGTTCCATTCTTTGTTTGTCAGTGTAAGTTTCTGAAATTCCTTACAGTTCGTACACCAATCTGCATAAAAATCTATGAAAATTGGCATATTTTTATCTTTCGCTAATGTCATTACATCACTTTCATTTCGATACCAAACCAAATTTCCATGTTCTTCTTTTAAAAATTGATTGGAAGAATTTCCATTGGAAATTCCATTCCCGAAGTTTTGTTTCCATAACGAAAGATTTAGAAATAGGAATATAATGAGTAAAGCAGTGATGGATACAATTTGATAAAGAGATTGTTTCATCTTTTCTGTTGTTGTTCCCTCTTTTTTTTGAAGGTACAAAAACGTTAAAGCCACTGTCCAAAGAAGAAAAACTTTTGTGCTTAATCCCTTTTCCAAACCCCATAAATCAAATGCCTTTTCAAGGTATGTATAAGAAAAATAGAAGATGAGAATGGCTAATGCCCACTGAATGTATTTCATCCACTTTCCTGATTTAGGCAGAGACAATCCAAAGACTCCTATCATTAAAAATGGAATTCCAAGTCCCATTCCAAATAAAAACATTTTAAAAGAAGTAAAAAGGATCGGTATAATTTTAAATCCTTCTGTTTGGTAATTGATGAGTTGGACGAGAATGGATACAACAACAGGGCCAACACATGGAGAAGACAACAACCCAGCACCCATTCCCAAGAAGAATGTATTCGCATAATTTACGTTTACCGAATTTTTTAGATCACCAGAAAAAAATGGAAAATATAAAAATTCAGCAACACTTAATCCCAATATAAATAACAAGATTGCTAAAACCAATTGAGTTTCTGGAAATCTTAAAAATGAATTAAAAACTCCACCACTGACGCCCGCGATCAATCCAAAGATAGCATACATTAATGCTAGTCCAAAATAATACACCAGTGGATGAGACCATTTGTGATTGGCGACTCTTGTTTTTAAAATTCCAGCTGTGATCGGATACAATGGATACACACAAGGAAGTAACCCAGCAAATAAACCACCTAGTGCTAGAAATAATGCTGTGGAAAAAGAAAAATTGCCTGAAGACAATTGGGATTCAATGAAGGTTTGGATTTCAGAAAACATATATTTGATCTTAGAACGAAGTTGTCGCTTTCAACACAATGTTACGATCCAATCTACCATATTCTGATATTGGAAACGTTGTTGGTTTTGAAAACTGTCCTATATATTCGACACGATTTGATGATTCCCCGGTACTGTCTACATACCATTTATTGGGTTCCCCTTTTGTATCATACGATCGGACTTCCATATACCCGATCGCAAACCGAGTTGATGGGGAAAATAACCATTCTCCAAAGATTTGTTTGCTAATATAGTAGGACTGGTCGGAATACCTTGGTTCAGTGCTACCAGGTTGGAACCTCACCCAAGGTTCTCGTTCTACGGTTTCTGTTGTCCTAAGTCCAGGGTTTGGACCTCCAGTTGCAATCTCACCCCGCGTTACCAACCGAAGGGTTCCATTGCCGATCCCTAACCATAGGTAAGCTCCTCTTCCTGTTGATTCGGGAATGATCGTTCCTTGTTGGTAGGGAGCCATACGATCAACAATCTTTCCACCTAAATGTTTTTTGAACATCCCACCCAGTCCCATATTAATGGTATCCTTCCAAAGGAGATGGGATTCTATTGCGATGACTTGTTCTTGGTTTAAGGAAACAGGTCCTTGTCGTTTTGTATTTGGATTTCCATCATCTAAAAGGCATTTGGTCCTTCCTTCCCTACATTCATCACTCGCATAACCAAATGCATTCGATGCTCGACCTAGCAGGTGGATACCTGTTTTTAAATTTTCAGTCCAGGAAGGATCCCAACCTATTTTTCCTATAACATCATAACCAGTATTGGTAGTGTTTTGGACTTCACGGTAACCATCTCCATTGACAACAGCAGTCTGCAAGGTAAATGATCTCCATTTTCCGATATAATTGATTCCTAAATCAACAGGGTCTTTTGCGAAACCAAGAGATTCCAAAGGTGATTTATCAAAATACCGCCAATCATAATTTCCTGACCAAACCGAAAACATGTGTGGTAGTTCAAACATTCCAAATTGGATTTGGTGTTTTGTTGTTCCAAGTTCAAACGTTTTTGCGAGATTTGCTCGCCTAACTAAAAATACATATGGATTCGATTTGTTTCCCGTTCCGACGGATGTATCATTTGTAAGTGAATCGTTTCTTAAAATTTCGCCCCAAAACTCTGCTTTGATTCCCAAATCTTCCCATTCTTTGGAAATCGAAAACATCGTCCATGGCATAGAAAATCCTGATTTATCCGAAGGTGAAAGTTCATTTGCTCCTGATGCTTTGTCGCGGATGCGAATCGATGCGGTAGGTGTGATGATGGCTCCTAGTTTTAAACCATAGTAACCATCAGGTTCTTCCTTTTTAGTTGTTACAACTTCTTCACCTAATACGGGATAAATGAAGAAGGAAAATACAATTACAATCCTAGAAAAAAATTTCACTTTTTGCCGTAGGTTTCATCCGGAGTAAAACTTTGATCTTCCCAACCAATTGGTTTGTGGCAAGGAAGACAACGATTTAACATTGGCATTTGTTTTCGTTTTTCTTTGAGTACTAAGGTTGCTCCTTCTTTTGTGATCATCTCTTTATACTCATTTTTTTCAAGCTCACTAGCACCTTCTTTTTTAGCACCACCAGATCCTTTTACAAAGTCGATTCCATTGATATTCACTTGGCCTTCGCAAACACAAGTATAACCCTTTTTCTCTTTCTCTTCGAAAAACACTCCAAACGCGGTTCCTCGAACTCCTGCTGTTGTTGTTGGCGTAGAAACTTCAAAACTTCCTTTTTTGAAACCATTCACTCGAAACCATGCGGCACCATTTTGGACAAAAGCCTTAGCAACTTTTTTCTCAGAGTTCCAATCTTTTAGTGTAAAATCCGTGTTAGGTTGGATTCTAATTTCTGTTTCTTGGTACAAAAAGTCCACTTTTGATCCATTACCAGTTTTGATTCGATCTCCAGGTCTTAAAACGTCGTTTACTTTCAGAGTTTTCCAAAGTTTCGATGTGTCGGAGGCAGGTAAAAAACTTACCTTCCCACGAGTAAAGGTTGCAACAGCAAACTCCTCAGCAGAAAGGGAAATCGATGTTAGGAGGAAAAAGAGGAATGTTAGGGAGATTTTGAGGCTCATAATCACTCTAACAAACACCTAGAAATAAATTATCAATCATATTCTCAAAATTATCGGATTTCGAATCTGATTACCAAGGGATGGCAAATCCCAATTGTGATAATTTGTACTCTAATTCCTCACGTTCACGGCTTTTTTTAGCGGTAGAACCTTGTTCGTCTAACATTCCTAGTTCGATCGCCTTTTTACGGGCTCCTTCTTTTCCTGAACGGTTTAGAGCGGCAATGATCTCCGTATCATATTTTGTCAAATGTAGGGCACTCAATCGATAATCCACAAAGGCTTCCCAAGTATGTGGCACCCATTTTTGAACAATTTGTTCGCCGATGGTTTTTGCAAATAACCGAATTTCTAGTTGGGCATGGTCATCCATTCGAAGGGCTAAAAAATGTAGTAAATTATGTAGGTCAATTTTCCAATATGCTTCTGTATAAGTTGCGAGTGGAAGGTCTTTTCTTGCTTGTTCCCGTGCGACACCTAATTCTAATCTTTCATTGTAAATATCATTGGCAAACTTTTGGAATTCCGTTTCTCTTTTTGTTAGGTGGTCACCTTTGGATAATTCTAAAAATCCATCACTTCCTTGTTTATTACCAATGGATTGTACTCTCCATTCGCCAGGCAAAGTTGTTTGTGCTGAATCGATGGCTACGGAATAACGCGTAGAGTATTCATTGACATTTGCCATTCGATGGCGAATCCATTGGCGCCAGGTGTCCATGGGCACTCTGACATGTAGCTTGAGTTCGCACATTTCAAATGGAGTGCTGTGACGGTGGCGCATTAAATACCGAATGAGCCCACGGTCTTCATTTACCTTTTTTGTTCCTTTTCCGTACGAAACGCGTGCTGCCTGAACGATGGATTCATCTGAACCCATATAATCAACGAGTCTGACAAATCCATCATCCAAAATTGGGAATGGTTTTCCTAAAATGGAGTCTAAATCGGGAACGGATACTCTTGAAATGGATTCGAAATCAGATTGTTGCATATTAGCTTTATTTTTTAGTTCACAGGCATATGAAAAGTCGAAAATAGAGTTATAGCGTACCGCACAGGCACATAAATAGAAAGGATGCTAAATGGCACTTGAAGAAAATACGTTGGAAGATCGTTTGATCAAAATTTCCTCCAGAGAAAGTAACAAAAATCTCATGGTTAGCCCGGACAAAATTTACATTTTTCCGGTGCCAAAAACAACCTTCCAATTTTTGGAAAATATTTGGCAATCCTTCACCAATAAAATGGTATCCCTCGTTGATTTTAACGATGATCCAATCTTTAATTTTTCCATTTTTGAAGTCATCGACCAAGACGAGATGAAAATTGTCGCCACTGCGACTCACTTCAAATTAAAAGAAATTGCAGAACGAAGGAAAATTCCAGGTATCGAAGAATACATCAAAAAATCGAGACCCATTCATTTGGCTGACCCAAGGAACGAATCCGCTCGTTTTATCCGAAAAGCAATTATTGATTTTAATAAAGGACTTCGTCCTGAAGTTACCTTTGTCAACCTCAAAGAAGAAGAAATCCATCCTGAAAAAAAGGTCCTTCTTTCTGAAACCATGAACCATGCCATTGGGATTCCACTTTTTGTGAATGAAAATCCGATTGGTATACTCTGGGGGATCACAAAAGATCCAATTGCCGAAGAACAAATCAGACCTCTTACTTTACAACTGTATTCCCTTTTTGATGTAATTGAGTTTGTTGTGGCAAAGGAAATGGAATCTGGAAACGACCATTACATCGCCCAAAAAAATATCGAAAAAGCTGATACAGTTTCTAACTCTAGAAATCTTTTTTATACAACAACGAAAGATCAAAAAGAACCAGTCACTTCGATTATATTCAAATCCCATCAGTATAATATTGAATATAGGATGGATGCTTCTTTTATTATTCCGACTACAGATGGTTATGCGGTATCCTTAAAAAGTTTTACTCCAGAAAAATTAAACAATACAGGAAAAAATTTACTTTTGATTCCAGGATTTTTTTGTAGGCGATCCGTTATGGATAAACTTGCAAAAGAGTTAGCCTTAAAGTATGGATACCGAGTTTTCCTGATGGATATGAGAGGAAGATCACGGCAAACCATGCCAAAACACGGGAAAAAAGAAGGATGGACCGTAGACAATTACATCCAAGACGATTTTCCGGAAGTATTACGATGGATTCGTTGGCATTATCCAAGTGAAAGGACTGTCGTTGTTGGACACAGTATGGGAGGAATGATCCCAAGGTTTTACGTTTCTTCCTATGAAAAAATCAAAGAACTCAAAGAAGAGTTCAATTTACCTCAACCAGAAGAATACATCGCGGGAATAGTTTCGATTACTTCGCCCAACTATATTAGTTTAAAATCCAATTTTATTGGATTGGATACTTTGAAACGTGGGTTTAGTATGCTCCCTCATAAAATGATTTCGGATATGATTCTAAGTATGGCTAGTTTTTCCATGCAAGCAACAATCCAAACCATCGATTTGAAAAAATTCTTTAAACTGATTTTAAATCTACATTCCAGTTTACGTAGTTTTAGTTATAATATTGGAACAAAAGTATTAACAATCAAAGACTTTGTGGGATATAAAGAAATTACTCCGCCTGAATGGTACTTTCTAATGGAAGACGTGTTTTGCGAAGAATCAGTATCTGTGATCATGCAATTTTTTCAAAGCCAAATCTCGAATGAACAAAGTTTCTGGTCCAATGATGGTCGAATCAATTACACGGAAAATTTTCTAAACAATTTCACAATGCCAATTTATAGTGTGGTAGGAACTGTTGATAAAATTGTACCAGAAGAAAGTTTAACAGAACTCAAAGATCTCAAATCAGAAAATAAGGTGACAACTTATTATGAGCAGGGTCACCTTGGTATCATTTTTCATGGGGAAACCGTAAGAAAAATATGCCAAGGGATGGATGAATGGATCCAAGGATTAAAATAATCTTTGTTTCCCCTAACGTCCGCTAAATCGATTTCGGATCAGCTCCATTTCTTTTAATAAGGTAGCGTCACGACCAGCTAGTACATAAGCACCTCTAACAGGAACACTTGTGATTTCAGAATCTTCAATCACTGTCACAAGAGTTCCAGGAATTTTGGGTTCTAATAGATAAGTCCACGATCCTCGCATCTTAAAACTAGCATCCGTTAGCTCAATCTTCCACCTACGATTTGGGATCACTTCTTTGAGTTCAAAAATCATGTACCCACCCATATCTGGTGTTTCTAACCATTTTGTGGGAGTACCGTCTGGTTTTGATTCCAATATTTTGACCGCCACAACTTCCTTTCTGCGATTGGGAAGGTCTTTGATATCGGTAATATAATTCCAAATGTCCTCTGGTTCCGCTTTCAACCACTCACTTGTTTCTTTGTGAAATTTTGGTTCTTGGAAATATCCAACAGCAAGGAATAAAACAACGAGCCCAATGAGCAAAAAACTTGTTCCAAATGCAAAAAGAAGAATCCGTTTCATGACTTTTTTTCTTGCTATGTGGCATTCAAATCAATCATAATCTTTTCCACAATGAACGCAAATGAAGAGTTAATCCAAAAGTTTTATACTGCCTTCCAAAACAAAGATGGACAGACCATGGTGTCCCTTTACCATCCAGAGATTCAATTTGAAGACCCTGCTTTTGGAAAATTATCGGGTAAAGAAGCAGGGGCCATGTGGCTCATGTTACTCGAAAAAAGTCAAAATTTAACCATTCGATTCTCAAATATCAAAGCAAATGATACAGAAGGTTCTGCGAATTGGGAAGCTGATTATAGTTTTAGCAAAACAGGTCGACTCGTTCAAAACAAAATCCAAGCAAAATTTACCTTTAAAGATGGTAAGATCATACAACACAAAGACCAATTTTCTATGTGGAAGTGGTTAGGAATGGCGATGGGACCCGTTGGGTATTTACTCGGTTGGTGGCCAGCACTTGGAAACAAAGTGAAAAAAGAAGCAGTGACTGGTTTACAACTCTATATGAAACGAAAACGTATGTAGTGTTATTCTCAAAAATCTCACAAAAAAAACTAGAGAAAATGGAAAGGATGCCAGATCCAATTAAGGATTTGGCATATTCGACAAACCACCAGCATTGATGACTTGTTTGTATCCAATTGATTCTAAAAAGGATTTGGCACTTCCACTTCTACCACCTGACGCACAATAAACGATAATAGTTTGATTTTTATCACCGAATTCATCGACTCGTTTGGATACTTCATCAATTGGAATATTTTTCGCAGTAGGGAAATGGCCGGAATTAAATTCAGCGACAGTTCTCACGTCGACGACTAGAGCACCAGCATCAATTTTTTCTTTGAGTTGTGATTGGTTCATTCCAGAAGCATTCTTCAATTGGAAAATGATGAATAAAACAGCGACGGTTACGATAACAATGAGGATCATTCGATTCAAAATTACTCTCCTACTTTATTAGAATAGACGAATGAGACTGATTCATTCTGACCAAGTTCTCTAAAAAAACAAGAATAATAACCTGTATGGCATGCTGCACCCACTTGATCGGCGATATACTGCACAAAAAAAGGATTTGAATGAAGGTAAATCTGTTTGAGGTTTTGTAAATGACCTGACTCTTCCCCTTTTACCCATTTTCCATTCCGCGAACGACTAAAATAAGTACCAAAACCTGATTCAATTGCACTCACCAAACTTTCAGTTTTGCCCCAAGCCAACATCAAATCTTTTCCTGTCATATCTTGGGCTAAAAAAGGAGAGAGGGATGGCATTGCGTTTAAGATTGTATCCAATTCATTCTGACTGAGTAATAATTTACCATTTTCCCATAACAATTGCTTGGTGGACAATTTTATGGTGGGTACAATTTCTAAAAAACAATCTTCATCACAATCAACAAACAATTGATTGTTTTCGAAATCAAAATCTTGGATCATAGAGATAGTTTGTTGTGTATTCAAAACTTTTACCGAAACATCGTGGGATAAAAACTTAGATTTTGTCAGGATCACAATATCTTTATCACTTGGAATTTGGATCATGTTTAAACCTCAATTGCTAGGATTTCGGTAGTTTTTGACTTACCACGTAATGAAAGTGTACCCATTGTTTTAATTTTCAATGTCTGTCTGAATTCTAAAGATGTATGGTCATATAATTCTCGAGAGATTAAAAAATTACGTTTTAGTTCCTTACCTAAAGCTTCTAGTCGACTTGCGGCATTGACTGTGTCACCGATCACTGTATATTCTAGTCGTTTTTCAACTCCAACATTTCCAACAATCACGAGACCATAGTGAATCCCAATTCGAATTGAGATTGGTTTTTCTCCATTGGATTCTCTTTTTTGATTCCAGACAGCTAATGCTTGTATCATGGCGATTCCAGCTTTTATTGAGTTGGTTGCATCTTCATTGGAAGGAATCGGAGTTCCAAAAGTAACCATCATCCCATCACCAATGAATTTATCTAGGGTTCCATGATTTTGGAACACAATCTCCAACATAAAACTATGGTATTCGGATAAAAGTGACATGGTTTTTTCAGGACCCAATGTTTCTGAAATTTGAGTAAAATTGGCAATATCACAAAATAAAACAGCAACAGTGGATTCCTTTCCACCAGGTTTGAAAAATTCGTCCCCTGCCTGGTCTAATTCTGCTACCACATTGGGAGAAAAATAACGAGTGAGTTGTGTCATTTTTACTTCATTTGTAACCGCAGATAGTACTGTTCGCCTAACACGATAAGTAAGGTATGCCAAAAAGAATCCCAGAATTCCAATAATTCCCATGGACATGATATAGTTATTCACATGAGCAGCTGGTCCAAGGAAAGCTTCCTTAAAACTTTCTGTACTGATAAACCTAGGGTCCTGTTGAGCATACACTAAAATCCCGGCTTGGCTTATCACAACTCCCAATGCATATAACATTGGATATATGGGTTGGATACTAAAAGCATTGATGATTAGTGTTCCTGCAATGATAAAATGGACATAGGTTTTAATGAGATAGGTTCTTGGAACTTGAGACTCCCCACCCACAGCGTTGTACCAAATAAATGGTAAAATTGTGATGATTACCAAATCGATCACAACACAAAACAAACCAACAAATGAAACAAATTTACCTTTCTTTAAAAATTTTGAAAGTATATACAAAACTACATTAAGCCCTACAGAAATTAATGTAATCGTAAATAATTCGGAGAGAGATTGAGCAACAAAGAATGTACCAACAGTAAGGAGACTGAAGATAATCATTTTTCCATAGAGACTGAATTTAATCCCTTGGATTTCTTTTTCCCTTAATATTTGTTCTGACTTTGTTGGCATTTTTCTATTTCAAAAGATCACCAGGATTTGCATCACGATCCGGAACAAATAAAGATAATGTTTTCTCTTTACCTGATGCAAGTAACATCGCCTCCGATAATCCAAATTTCATTTGGCGTGGTTTTAAATTAGCAACAACGACTACTTTTTTACCAACTAACTCTTCGGCTGTATAACTTGCTTTGATTCCTGCAAATACGTTTTTGATCCCTTTTTCTCCTAAATCTACTTTTACAAACAAAAGTTTATCGGCTCCATCAACAGGATTTGCTTCTTTGATAAGGCCCACACGTAGTTCCACTTTGGACAATTCGTCGATGGTAATAAATCCATCTTCGGAAACTGTATTTACTTTTGTTTCGTTTGTATTGGACTTATTTGGTTCCAGTTTTGATGGACTAGGATTTGATTTTTCAAAGGCTTCTTTTGTTTCTGAGATCATAAGTGAAATATTTTTTTCCTCAACTCGTTTCGATAACATTTGGTAAGGACCAAGAGTTTTGTTTTCAATGGTTTCCGACAGATTTAAAAAATTTAAATCTGGAACTTGGAATAATTCCTTGATTGCTAAGGCAATTTTGGGAGTCACAGGAGCCAAATAGGTAAAAAGGATTTTAGCACAATTGAGAGAGGTAGTGACAACTTCCCTTGCTTTTTCTACATCTGTTTTGATTAGGTTCCAAGGTGCATAGTCATTCACATATTTATTAACTTTATCACCAAGACCTGTGATTTCACGCATCACCTTAGAGTAGTTACGTGATTCGTAGGCATCCCTGATTTCAGTTTCCTTACTCAGTAATTCAGAAACTAAGGATTTTCCTTCGACTGATAAACTTCCAAGTTTACGATCCATTTTGTCTAAAATTGATGTAGAAACTCTTGATACCAAGTTTACTAAATTTCCAATTAGGTCGGAATTCACACGGGATACAAAATCATCAAAGGAGATGTCGACATCTTCCATACCAGATCCAAGTCGACATGCCATATAAAAACGGAAATGTTCAATATCCAAATGTTTGGCAAACGTGGAAGCATTGATAAACGTTCCTCGAGACTTGGACATCTTTTCTCCATTCACAGTTAAGAATCCATGTACATTCAATTGATTCGGAGCTTTGTAACCAGATCCCATAAGCATCGCTGGCCAAAAGAGTCCATGGAAATACAAAATATCTTTTCCTATAAAATGGACAATCTCCCCTTTTCCATCTTTCCAAAATTCATTGAATTTTTTCTCATCCTTTAGGTGATTTAAAGAGGAAGCCATATATCCAATAGGCGCATCTAACCAAACATAAAAGTATTTGTTTTCTTCTTCTGGGATCGCAAAACCAAAGTAAGGACCATCACGGCTGATATCCCACTCTTGTAACCCAGATGTAAACCATTCTTGTAATTTCTTTTGGGCACCTTCGTTCAAACGGTTCCCTTCTTCCATCCAAGTTTTTAATTGGTTTTGGAAGTCTTGTAATTTAAAAAACAAATGTTTTGATTCTTTTAAGACGGGAGTGGTTCCACAAATGGAACAATAGGAATCTTTTAAGTCTTTTGGTGAGTAACTGGTTCCACAAACTTCACAAGAATCCCCATATTGGTCTTTTGACCCACATTTTGGACAAGTCCCTTTTATGAAACGGTCTGGTAAAAACATTTTGTCATGTTCGCAATACGACTGTTCGATGTTCCTAGCAACAATATGTCCATTTTTTTTGAGGGTTAAATAAATCGATTCTGAGAACTTTCGGTTTTCCTCAGAATTGGTAGTGTAATAATTATCATACTCTACCCCAAAGGAAGTGAGATCTTTATAGTGTTCCTTCTGTACTTCTTCAATCATGGACTCAGGGGTTTTTCCTGCTTTTTTAGCAGCAATCATGATGGGAGTTCCATGTGTATCATCTGCGCAGAAAAAATAACATTCATTTCCAATCAACTTTTGGAATCGCACCCAAATGTCTGTTTGGACTGCTTCTAATATATGACCTAGGTGGATAGAGCCGTTTGCATAAGGCAAAGCACTTGTAACTAAAATGTGTTTCGACATAGATTAATTCCAGTTTCCAAACGGGATTTTCCAATTCAGCCTATTTTTGAGAAAAATCAAGAAAAGCGGAAAAAAATGAAGTTGAAGGAAGGGAGATTCACAATAAACTTCCTGTTTGTTATGGCTAAGAAAATCGTTCAAAATTTGAAACAAGTCAAGGGCAATAAAAAGATTCACCCTGAATCCATCCACAAAACCCTCGATATTGAAAGTGACCTACACATAGAATATGCAAAAGTACTTTTGAGTTTGTGGTCCTACGCCTGTAATGCGGATGGCCAGTTCAAAAAAAAGGAAGGGGAAATCGTTGGTGAACTTGTGAATGTACTGTTTGAACCCGATTGTTTACTCAGCGGATTTCAATCACAGAAAAAACAAGTATTAGAGATTCTTTCCAAAACATTTGAAAACCCTCTTCCGATGAAAACCATTTCAAAGGTAGTCGCTGACAGTGATGAATACGCTCTTAATTTTTTTGAAGATGCAGTATGTATTGTGGCTTCTGATGGTTCACTAAACCAAGCAGAAATCCAATTCTTAGAAGACTTAGCGAAAGAATTTAAAATTAGTTCAATGGATAAAGTGAGAGTCGAAAAAAAATACCTTGCTTAAGTTCATTACGATACTTTCCCTCTCTGTTTTTTGGATTCCATCCTTCGATGCAAGACCAGGGATGGGAAATTCATACCGATCCTCAAATTCGAGTAGTAGTCGATCGTCCTATTCGAGTTATAAACCTTCTTATAACTCCAGTTCTTCCTCATCAAAATCAAATCATACAAACAATTCCTATACTTCTTCCAGTGGGCCAGAACCAACTTCGTATTTTGAATCTTCAAATCATAAAATTTCAATTCACTTTCATGCAGATGGAAGTGCGGATGTAAATGAATCCTTTCGAATCAAAAAGGACCAATCCAAAATTGGGATCAAAAGGCCTTCCTTTTTAATCAAAAAAGATGCGGAAATAACATATTTAGAAGTATTTCCAGAAACAGTTTATCCTTCGCATAACTCTGGTATTATTACAATTTTTTGGCAAAACAACGAACAAAATCCTGAAATGGATATTTCCATTCATTACCAAATCAAAGACGCAACTATATCGATGGGAAATTTGTCTCTTATCAATTGGAAATTCGCAAAAACAAATCTCTCTTCGCAACCAATTCAATTTGACTTAAAATGGGATCCCAATTCCTTTTCTAAAAATTTAAAGATACAAAATGAAGTCTTTAATGAATCACTTTTAGAATACGAACGTTTTGAGATTCCTGTTCGTTTAGAAGAGTTTCATATCCAAAATGACTCTTGGAAAAATTTAGAATTAAATACATTCTATGTAATCGACATACCACAATTGTCTGAAAGGAAGAGTGAGCCACAAAAGGAAATCCAAACACCAAATTCGCAGAAGATAGATTATACTTTAGAAGAAACTGTCACTTTGAATGAAAATGGATCCCATCATTACCAATCCAGAATTTTAATACCGAAGGACAATCTAAACCAAAATTCCTTACAATTACAGTTGGGATTACATCGATTTCGCGAATATGGCGAATCATTTTGGAATCATTTTTGGACACCTGCCTTTCAAATATCTTACGGATTTAAAGGAATATCCACATATTTCTGGCATCTATTTTCCGTAAGTATTTCAGAAGGGATCACTATCGCAAACAATCTTACACAATATGATTTTTCATTTTCTACCTTGGGTGAAACTTCGAATCGCCAAAACAAAGGTTTAGAACATTGGATACGTATTACGAATTTAGAAAATCGGGAAAATCTGGAATTAAAGTCATTTCACTTACGTTTGTTAAGCGAAACAAAACTAGACCGAAACACAAGTCAGATTGAAATGATTGTATCTGATTGTGAATATTGCTCAGATGTTTTTGACCAATCATCTTGGATTGTACCCATTGAACCAAAATGGGAATCAGATGGTTTTTCAATTGATTGGAATCATCCGATTCCGAATCAATACAAAGTTTACATAAGACTCCAAGAGACTAATAAACAATTCTATTATAATCCAATTCTCATATTTTATGCAGTATTGAATGCTTTTCTCCACTCACCAGGTTCTGGGAATCATATGGGACATTTGGTACTTCTGGGTATCTTCTTTTTAGGATTTATTACTTTCGGATTTTTATATCTCAATCGAAGGAAAAGCCAAAGAGAGAAAAAACAAAATGAGAAGTTTCACCTCTTACAGATTCAAAAAATTGATCCCTATTTTGACATGGAACTTTTTAAAAAAAAGGTGATTTTGATTACAGAAAAAACTGTTTTTGCCTGGGACAAAGGAGATATGGAATCTGTAAGGAATTTTCTTTCTGCATCTGTTTTCCAAAGATTTTCCATCCAACTTCAATTGATGAATATGATTGATGGAGAAATCAATCGTATGAAAGGATTCAGCGTAGTTTCCCTTGGGATCATTGGAATGTCGATGGAGTCTGAATATTTAACATTACATCTAAAAATAAAATGCAAAACGAAAGATAAAACCTTTCCAAAACAAACATCTGAGTTAGAAATTCAAAACCAATTGAACAATGAAACATACAGTTTTTATGAAGAAATTCACTCTTATACAAGAAAGATAACGACTCAAACAAAACCAAATATTGATTTAATCCATAATTTATGTCCTAGTTGTGGAGCGACTGCAAAGTTTTCCCATGCTACAAATAAGTGTGAATACTGTGGAGGTATTTACAATTCTGGCGAAGCAGATTGGGTTTTAACTGAAATTACTCAATTGGTAGAATGGGACGAATTAAAATCTAAAAATGGAATGGAATTACAGAATGGATTCGCAAAACAGTTATTAGAAGATAGAGCCAGTGCTGTTTTTTGGAAATACATACACTACCAATCATTTCCAAATAGCGAGTTTTTAAAGAGAGATTCATTAGATGAATCTTACAAACAATTGGCAGGTCCTGGAAAATCACCAATTCACTCTCCTGTGATTGGATCTTGCCATTTGGTTCATTTGGATTTAAATTCCAAACCTCAAAAAATGACTTGTGAAATACGCTGGAGTGGCTCAAGAAAAAAAGGATTAATCCCAGAACACCGACGTTCAAAGCTCCATTTGGTTTTACTCACTGAGAGGACAAAAACACTTGGATTTTCTGAGGAATCCTGCCATCACTGTGGAGCACCATTGCCTGAAATTGATTCTAGTGTGTGTTCTTATTGCAAAGAAACCATTCCTGAGAAAGTGAATGATTGGTTATTTGATTCCACTGAACAGATCTCGCTTTGAAAAAGTCATTTTGGTTTTGAATAACAAATCCAATGTCTATCTGATATCATTTCTACATTTAACTTATGGCTCATTCGAATGGAAACAAGCATATCAGTTACTTCTTCAATACGAAAGGCAGCAAACAAACTATTTAGAAATTCTGTTTTTAAAACTTCTGGTTCATCTTTCGCATAACGCTCAACTAGTTGGTATGCTTCTGATATGGAGCTGGGACGTAACAAGTCACAAACAAAGATAAAACTATCGTCCTCAATTGACCTCTGGATTGCAGACCAAAACTCAAAAGGATTGTGAATGTGATGGAGAAGTGAGTTTGAGAACACTAGTTCAAAACTGGATTCGGGAACAAAGTCTTGAATAAGTTCGTTTTTAAAAAATAATTTATTGTTTCTTTTTTCACCGATTAACGCAAAAAGACGCTTCTGACAATAATTTAACATTAATTTGGAACCATCTAAGTAAGTGAAGTTGGCATTTGGAAATAATGGGAACAGTCGAGATGACATATCTCCAGGCCCACATCCTAAATCTAACACCGAACGTGGCGAAAATTTAAGAGGAAGTCTGTTTTGAAAATGTTTAATGATCATCGAATGCGCTGTTTCAAATCCAGCATTCGCATAGGAATCTACCTGATTTGGTTCGACCATGAGTTCAGGTTCCGGAATGCGAACCAAAGTCTGAAGGTTAGTTTGTTCCCATCTTTTCATTTTGGTATGAGGTACCCTTTTCTATGAAACAAATCATTCTTTCCATTCTTTTCTTTGTCTTTTTGACAAATTGTATGCTCACAGAAGGGATTGGTATTCCCACTTATGGAGCCGTAAAAGGTTCTGAAGCCAAAAAAAGAATATCAGATGCAATTTTCGAAGCGGAATCAACTGCATCCTCTTTTTGGTTAGCCCAATCGGGTATGAAAGGTGGACAGGGACCCATTTCGCCTCTTCTCATCATCAACGGATTCTTAGCAAAAATCTTGTATTCTTACATCTCCAAAATTGAAGATAAAGAGTCATTTCTAGAATCTTCGGTCCTCCAATGTGAATCGGATATTCGAACCAAAGGTGCGTTAGTTTTAGGAAGTATCTATGATGGCCTAACAACTGCTGGGGGAGTCATAAGAGATGCTTACTTACTTCCTGAGTTTGCATCCTGCGATTTAAAGAAAACAGGAAAAATTATTACAATCGAACCGATTTCATTTTAACGAGGTATCAATATGAATCAAAAAAAATTAATTGGAATCGCCTTCACAAGTTTATCTTTGTTTTTGTTTCAATGCCAAAAGCCTGTTTCAACTGACAAAGATACACAAGCAACTTTAATCGCTGGAATTTTTGGATCTTGTTTTAGTTTGGATTCTTGTTTTGACCAATACGCTAGAACTACTGATGAAGGTGCAAGTTTCCAAGTGTTTGATCAAAATGGATCTCGGATCTATGCAAGGCAATCTGTAATCGATTATAGCACTTATAAACCAATTGCTTCTGGATCCAAGTGGGTCACCGCAATTACAGCAATGAGAGTCATAGATTGTAACACAAATAGTGGTACTTATGCACAATGCGGGACAGTAACAACGGGAACATGTAATAATGGAGCTGTCGGAGGGGCAATCTCCTTATCTCGCACAACAGCACAGGTATTGGGTTGGACTGGGACATATGCAAACGTCACCTTACGCCAATTACTTTCCTTTACCTCAGGATTGAATGCGGGAGGTGGGAATGGATCTGGACAAGCTACATGTATCTCTACCCTACCAGTTGGCGCAACTTCTACCCAAAAAGATACTTGTGTAAACGAGATTCGAGACCAATCGACAGGAACTCCTGGAGCCTTATACCAATACAATTCCAATCATATGGCAGTCGCACAACGTATGTTAGAAGTTGCTTGTAACAAAACTTGGGACACAATTTACACTCAGTTGATCCTAACTCCTCTTGGTTGGGATGCAAGCCAAGCAATTTGGAGAGGGAATTCTAGAGGTGGTACCGATACTGATGGAAGTTTGTCAGGAGCATATGGATTATCCATCTCTCCAGAACATTATGCACGTATGTTGAATGCACTTTTGACAAATGGAACTGCTAAAAATTCCTCAGGTGGAAATATTACAAATTTTTTATCAACAACATCAGTTACAGAAATTTTATCTGACCAATACAATGGAGCAAAGATTGGATATTCTCAATTTTCTGCCTTTGGATACCGATGGCAATATGGATTGGGTAATTGGCGATTTTGTACGGTTACGGATGTACCCGCAGAATGTGACAAGGACTTGATTTCCCATAGTATAGGAATCAATGGTTTTTACCCTTGGTTGGATCGAAATCGAAATTACATGGCGATCTTAGCAGTAAATAATATCGGTAGAAAAAATGGATTGAGTTTGTTACCACCTTCTTCAACCTCATTATTCTTTGCTGAAACAGTTAGACCAATCATTCACGCACAAATAGGCAGGTAACCATGATCCAAAAACAAACAGTTTTCAAATTCTTACTAGGATGTTTCCTATTCGTTCATTTCATTCCACTCTTGGCGCAAACACCAGAGTGGTCTGAATCAAAACGTAAAAAAGGAATCCAAGTTTTAACAAGGCCAGTGGCTGGCTCCAATATCGAAGAGTTCTTAGGTAAAACAGAAGTTGATGCTTCGATATCTCAAGTGATTGCC
Organism: Leptospira levettii; assembly: GCF_002812085.1. Taxonomy (NCBI): domain Bacteria; kingdom Pseudomonadati; phylum Spirochaetota; class Leptospiria; order Leptospirales; family Leptospiraceae; genus Leptospira; species Leptospira levettii. The sequence goes on along the minus strand of NZ_NPDM01000001.1, from coordinate 1,290,000 downwards.
TTGCTTGTGGATCCACAATCTTGTAAAAACTTGTACCACCAATGCAAAGAGCTAACAGTTCTTTCTGGATCCGAAAAAAAATCATCAGTCTATTTACGGAATGGTGCCCCATGGCCTGTCAATGACCGAGATGTCATTATGGATCGTAGTTTTGATCAAAATGATAAATCTCTCACTACGACAATGAGAATGAAACGATTGGATTCAAATGCTAAATCGGCACCTTCTGGTGTTACTCGGATGCCAGCGTTTGAAGGGTATTGGAAACTCACTCCTTTAGCAAATGGAAAACTCAAAATTGAGTACCAAGCACATTTTGAGCCAGGTGGTTCGGTGCCACAATCTGTCATCAACCTTGTGCTAACAGACACTCCCTACGAAACTCTATTAAACCTAAAATCATTGGTTGAACAGGGAAAACACAAAGAAGCAAAATATGATTGGATTAAGGAACCGACAGTCACGAATCCATCGAATTAGTTTTTTTAGAATCAACAAAAATTGTATCCTACGAATCCAAGGTTGATGAATGGATTCGTAGGTTAAAAAGCAGTTCGTAGTCCATACGAAACAAAGTTGGAACCACAGTTTGGATCGGGTGGACAATACAGTCCAAATACTCCAGAACGATGGTGAATCCTTAAAAATAATTCTGCCTTTCGTTCAATGGGTAGGTAAGTACTGATTTCCACCATCATATAATTGAGTAGTGCTCTGGATTCTATCGCATCCTTTTGTAAACCCGATTCCCAATAATATCCCTTTGCCTTATTCTCTAATTTTGGATTTTCAGATGCTAATGATAATCCTTCTCCCAAGGATATACTTATGGGAGAGTCGTAGATACGATTCATTTTGACAATGTAGAATGTATTTGTTTCCCAATGGTTCATGCCATTAAAATGTTTTGTGATGTTTGTTTCCCATAAAAAATCAAACCAGCGAATCCGATAATCCAACGGCCGACTCACACCGATTGTACCTATGTAAGATTCTTTATAGTCTGTTTTTTGCCGAAAAACAATTGGGATTAGATCTGTTGTTGTAAAAATCCCTCCATACAAAACAACATTCCAATTTTCTTTCGGTATGGAAACTGAACCAAGGAATTGAAACGGAAAGAAGAAAATACTAAGTAAAAAAGTTAGGATTGCTATTTTTGTAAGTTTCATTTGAATCCGTTGAACATTAACGATTATGGTTGGAACCAATCTTGGTTTCTTTTTTCCCATTCTGTCAGTTGCAAATGAATCACATCATAATTCTGTAAAAACAATCTCCGTAAGAATAATTCATATTCTTTACAATTTTCAGAATGAGTTTGTTCCAAAGACTCGCGGAGTTCGGTAGGTTTTTCTTGGACACAGTATTTTTGTAGATTGGAAGGATATCGATTTGAGTTTAACATGGGAGCGATGACACTAGAACCTGTACCGATATAAAATGGCATAGGTGCCCATATCGTTTCATATGTTGATAAAAAGGAAATACGATATAAATTCGTTTCACCTGAAGTCCATACTAACTCCGCTTCTGTTTCCATAGTACCATAATAAACCATTGTAAGAGCTAATAAACTTATCCCAATACTTTTGAATGGCCTTTGGCTTTCATTACGGATGACAAGTGTTAAATTATCAATATTGGTTAATTCAAATCCGCGATCCCATCTAGGTAACTCGTTGGGATTATGAGGTTTTTTTTGAGGGATTTTAGGTAACTGGTTTGGATCAGGAGGTGGCAGTGGAACAGTCGTTAAATCAGCAACATTCACTTGGTCATCGATGAGAATTGCAGGTGGAACAGGAAAAACTTCAGGAAATACTTTTGCGAGAATGGGATCCGTCGTAGTCCAGCGGATGGAAATTGATTTATTCTTCGAAAGTTTTGCTTCCGAACTGAGTTCTGGCATTGGTGTTTTGCACGTTACGTTCAAAACAAATAGAATGATGATATAAAATACAAAATGTAACTTCATATAACAGAAATAAGATTTTGGTAATACCTTAGACTTCTTTTCAAATCAGAGAAAGTTTTTTATCCGATTTGTTTTTGCAATAGGTATAAAAAAAGCCTGAAAGTTCAGGCTTTTTAACAATTGATGTCGTATGTTTTATGACATTTCGACAAATGTTTGAGTGATTCTTTACCGAATAGAATTTCCCTTCGGTAAAGAAGATTGTTTTTTTACGTAGCGAGAGCTTGGTCAAGAAGGTCTTTCGCTACAACGCGAAGGGCCATTACTTCTTCCGCACCTTCAAAGATTGAGAACACACGAGCATCCACAAAATAACGTGATACTGGATATTCTTCCGCATAACCCATACCACCATGAATTTGCATTGCTTCACGAGTTACCCACTCAGCAATTTTGGATGCATACAATTTTACTAGTGTTGCTTCCATTTGGCCTTTGTGGTCATCAAGTAACGTTGCTACATAGTTTGTGTATTGGCGAGTCGCTTGCGTGATCATTGCCATCTTTGCGATTTTAAACTTGGTTAGTGTATAATCGTAAATTGGTTTTGCGAATACTTTACGTTCTTGGGAATATCGAAGAGCTGCTTCAAGAGCTGCTTGCATCACACCATTGGCACGAGCCGCAGTTTGGATCCTTCCGCCAGCAAACCCTTCCATTTGGAAGTAAAATCCTTTTCCACGACCAGCATCACCACCAAGTAGGTTTTCTTTAGGAACAAAGTAGTCTTCAAAAGATACTTCGTAAGAGTGCATTCCTCGGTAACCAATTGTTCCGATTGCTTTTCCTTGGATCGTTCCACCACCTTCTTGTTTGTAACTGAATTCATGTCCTTCAAAAGAAGGTTTTTCAGCAAGTAGGATAGAGAGACCTCTGTGTTTGAGACTAGGATCAGACTCTGTGCGGCAAAGGATGAGTAGTAGGTTTGCATACCCTGCAAATGTACACCAAGTTTTCACACCATTGATGACAAATCCACCTTCTACTTCTTTTGCAGTAACAGATACTCCAGCAACATCGGAACCATAGTTAGGTTCTGTTACCATGATACCGGCAAATTTTTCACCAGATGCAAGAAGTGGTAACCATTTGTTTTTTTGTTCTTCAGTTCCCCCTTTGAGGAGAGCCTTGGACATAATTTCAGGACGAGTGATGAGGGAACCTGCTGCTCCGAGTGATCCTCTAGAAAGTTCTTCTGTTACCACTAACATCGAAATGTTGTCTGGACGATCATCAGGTTGGATTCCGCCAAACTGTTCTGGAATACAAAGACCAAAACAACCCATGTCTTTTAATCCATTGATGATCTCTTGTGGGATCAAATCATCATGTCTGTGAACATGTTCCGCGTGAGGAACCACTACGTTTTCAGCAAAGTCTTTGAAAATTCCACGAAAGTTTTCGTGGTCTTCTGAAAGTCCGTAAGCACCAAAATGTCCAAGATCAACAATCTTATCCACGATGGCTTCGTAGTTTTCCATTTTCGATGCAGCTTCAACAAATGTATTGATTTCATCGGAAAACAATTTGGAGAATAATTCCTGATAGGTTAATTCATATTCTGCAGGTCGAGCTGCCAATTCAGAACGTATGTTAGAAACAGTTTCCGCCACAAATGTGAGCGCCATTTTCTGTTCCAATTCACCAGTTCCTTTGGAAGCATCCCAAGCATATACGATGAAGTTTTCAGCTACACGTTGTTGTGCTGTCATCCAAGCAAGTTGGTAAAACACATGTTGCGTTTTGTCCATTTTGCTAATGGAAACTTTACCGTTGTCGGAATTTTTCTGTGCGAGTCGTTTCGTAACTTCATTGAGGAGGGCGGCTTGGGCGTTCAATGCCTTCTCCGCCTGGGATTTTTCGAGTTTCACTGCCGTTGCGGTCATGTGTTTAACGTTCCTGCGGGTGGTTTTCTTCCACTATACGGAAGGAAAGTACCCTGTCATTTTCATTTTTAGACTAGGTTTTGGCTTGGGTTGGAGAAAACTGTCCCGAGGATAGAGTTTAGGAAAGAAATAATTGAAAATCATAGGAATTGATCCAGGGTCCCACCGAGTGGGATATGCCATCTTGTCCTTTCCTGAAGGACAACGCCGTAACCCATCACTATTGGGCTACGGAACGATTGAAGTGGCTCCCAAAACCCCTTCTCCCGATAATTTACTCCAAATCCGCAGGGAACTTCAGGCCATACTCGCCGAACACAAACCTGAATGGGCAGCTGTCGAAGAACTGTTTTTCGTACAAAATACAACAACAGGAATGAAAGTTTCAGAATCTAGAGGTGTGATTTTACTCACCTTAGGTGAAAATCAAATTCCCATGGTGTCCCTCACAGCCACTCAAATCAAAAAGGGAATTTCTGCCAAAGGGAACGCCACCAAAAAAGAAGTTCGGGCGGCGATCCAAATGATTTTGGGTTTTAAAGACCTAAAAGGCCACGACGACTCTTGGGACGCCATCGCTTGTGCCTTTGTGGGTCGTTCTTTAGTTGGAAGTACTCCGAGCCAAATTCATTGATAAAAAGATTTCATTCTTTTGTTCACGACTCGCATTTGCTGTAACAGTTGAAAAACCAGTGGTGATTTCGAGTTCTCCTTTTTTTAATCCTTCGATCACAGAATCTGCATAATCATCTAAATTAAGTCCCGCCGTATGTGTGTTAGGGATTCCTAAATCTGTATCTACCATTGGTGGAGAAACTTCAATCACTTCAATGGGTTGGTTACGAAATTGAAATCGTAAAGTCAATGTGAAAGAATGTAATGCAGCTTTTGTGGCACTATAGATTGGTGCATATGCTAAAGGTATATGAGATAAACCAGAAGTTGTATTTAATATAGTCGCATTCTTCTTTCCAAACAAGTGTTTAGCGAACAACATCGATAGATGAATTGGTGCACCTAAATTTACATCAATTTCTTTGCCTACAAGACTCCATGGTTCCTCTTCATTTAATTTTGGATACCTTTGGATCCCTGCATTATTGAATAAAACATTCAGTTCTGGATAATCTTTCGTTGTTTCATTGAATAATCTTTTCCTTTCTTCAGGGTGAGAAATATCGATACAATATGTGCCCCAATTCGGGAAAAATCTTTTGATCTCCTCTAATTTTTTTTCATTTGTTCCACAAACGATGATTTGATTTCCCAAATCCGAGAATCGTTTTGCGAGTGCGAGCCCAATCCCACTTGTCCCACCTGTTATCAAGATTGTATTTCCGTTCAATTGCATTGTTGCGTACCATCCACTACTTACATTAAATATATTTTGTAAGTTACAAAAAGTCAAGTCCGTAAGTTTGTAAACTGACATTTTTTTCATTTTGTAATTTGAGATTGACCCTTCCGATTTTTTCTGGAAACTCTCCTTATGCCAAGAACCGGTTTAACGACCACGGAAATCAAAGACAAGGCAGTGGAAATTGCGATCGACCAAATACGGGCCAAAGGGTTTGAAAAAGTTCGATTGGTGGATGTAGCCAAAGAAATGGGGATTAGCCATGCGGCTCTCTACTCCCATTTCCAAGACAAAACCGCACTTTTTGATGCTGTTTCGGAACGATGGCTAAGGAATTTGGATGCGAAACAAGATTTGCTTGTTTCAGAAAAAAGGGATCCCCTCCAAAAGATCCTTACTTGGTTTCTCAATTTACACCGAATGAAATTGGAAAAAGTAAAACTGGATCCTGAATTGTATAAAGCGTTCGATATGGCAGCCGAAGAGGCAAAACCCTTCATACAAACCCACTTGTCGAATATGCAAAGCCAAATGGCAAAACTAGTCACAGAAGCGATAAACCAAAAAAAAATCAAAAAGAGAGATGTGAAATTGGTAACTGATATCTTGATTTCGGCTGGGACGGCTTTTACCCACCCAAAACTTGTTGCACAACATTGTGATATAAATCGTGAAACTTTATTGGTAGATACGATTGAAGCGGTGTTAAAAGGATTAGGTTAAAATAAAATTAACTCACGAAATAGATGTGATCTTTATTTCCAAATCTAAACTTTGAAAACCATATCCATTCATTTAGCCATTCTTATGGAATGGCCTTCGCGATTTTTTCATTTCTCTATGGTTTTGGACAAACCAAAAGGAAATCTTCAAATACTTGTGAAATGAGTAGTTTGTCTTTATATAGAAGACCTGTACTTCCTGCAGAAATTTCCGAACCTTCGTTTGCATAAACCTCAGTGACTTCTTTCGTCTCTGGGTTGATTTTAAACACACGAGTAGGAGCTAAATTGTTACGGTTCATCACATGGCGAATGAATTTGTATGCGGACTCATGTGCTGCAAGCCATAACATACCATTATCATCTTCTAAAATATTATCAGGACCTGCACCAACCGGTATGGATTCTAAAAACTTCAAAGTAATTTTGTTATCCAATCGATTTACTTCGTAAACACGTATTACTTTTTCTGAAAATACAGATCGATACAATAACTCTTGTTTACCTTGTTTTCGAATGTATATTCCATTTCCTAACATCACAGGAACTCCCAAGGATTGGAAAGTTTTTCCATCATAATAGGATACATCAGCTCGACCACTTCGAATGATCATATCCCAATACTTACGAAATGTTTGGCTTGTTCCATTGTCATTGGATGTAAAGATCTCACCTGATTCATTCATAAATAAATCATTAGGACTTGTAAGAGATGGATCACTTAATGTTTTTGTATGAGTCCATTTGCCAGCTTTTGAACGTTCGAATATCTCAATTGTATGTGGGATATCGTCTTGGAGTGTGTGCGAAATGACAGCAAGTGTATCCACTCCTTTCACTTTCGCATAACTAATTCCATGTGGTCTGAAATTCTCTGGGTAATTCGTTTCTACTTTTTTGGCTAACAATTTCTGTTTGGGATCCGAGAATGAAATTTCGAACAGCGCACCAATATCTTTTAATCCATTCCTCCTTTCGTGAGAGGATACAATGACGGTAGAGGATTCTCGGATGATATCGAAGTCTTCTGGACCTGGTGTACCTGTGATTCGTTCACAACCAACGATTGGTTTTTCTTGGAATTGGCCTCCACAATGAGACAGGGAGAACAAGATTGAAAAAATGAGGAAAAAGTGCCGAAAAGGGGTCAAACGCATGTGGGTAGTTTACCGCAAGAAATCAGATTCCACTATCAATTTCTTTCTCGACATTATTGTGCAGTGCAAAATAATGGAATCCAGAAGGAGTCCCCTCCGATGAGCAACGTGGAAAACAAACTACAAGATATCGTGAACGCTGGAATTGGTGCTGTTAAAACTTCCAAAGAAGTTTGGGAGAAACTCGTTGTGGACCTTAACGAGAAAAAAAGCCAATTCGAAACCAACTTTCAAAAATTGAAAGAACAAGGGGAAAGTGACACAAGTGATAAAGCCCTAAAAGTGAAAATGGGAGTTGCTTGGGGAATTGTTCGATTCGAAGAACTCAAAGACAATGTTGTGAAGTATCTAGACAAGGTAAAAGAAACAAACGATCACAAACCTTCTTAAGTTTTATTTTTTCATCTCACCATCCTGAATTTTCTACCGGCAGGTTTGTGCTCAAACCTGCTGGGTTTTTTGCACCAAAAAAATAATCATCGGAGTGACCGGATTTGAACCGGCGACCCCTTGCCCCCCAGACAAGTGCGCTACCGCTGCGCTACACCCCGTGTTATGAAATCCAAAAACCTAAATAGATCCCCTTGGTCAAGCCTTACAAACGGAAGACTTAAGTTAGGATTCAGTACCCAAATTATCGGGAGAAATCGCCCAAATGATTTGGCCGTGGTCAAATTTTTCTCGAGCTACATTGATTGCGATTGTTGAGCCAGGTTGGAAAACTAAATTTTCTGCTACACTAGAATTCCCAAGTAATTTGGCTGCAAAGTAAGTGATATCTGGATTATGACCAACTAACAAAACAGTGTCGGAATTACTAAAATTCACCAAACAAGATATAATATCAGTGCAACCTCTACCGGCTGCTAAATCGTCGGATGCAACCATTTCACCATTGTATTTTAATTCTTCGGAAAGAATTTCGGCAGTGTGTTTGGTTCTGGTATAAGGGCTATAATAGACTTGTTTAACGGATAAAGATGAGTTTTTAATAAATTTACCGATTTTGTGAATGTCACTTCTTCCTTTATCGGTTAGTTCTCGTTGTGAATCGGAAATGGTAGGGGTGGAGTTTTCTGCCTCACCGTGACGAACCAAAATGATCTTCATACTATCTCCTAATCCCAAGATTGAAACTAAGGATTTCCCAAGAAACAAAAAATTAAGGAATTTCTTGCGAAAATGGATGAAAGGCGCATTCTAACAAATATGACAAACAAACCCTACCGAAAAAATGTAGGAATGGTAGTATTTAATTCTTTGGGAAAAGTAATTGTGGGAGAACGGATTCAATTTCCAGGTTCTTGGCAATTTCCTCAAGGAGGAATCGATGAGGAAGAAGATTATTTAGAGGCCGCAAAACGTGAATTATATGAAGAGCTTGGAATCAAAAAAGCAATTTATGTAACTGAATACCCTGATTGGATTCCATATGATTTTCCCAACTCTTTAGGACTCAATTCTCATTTGCAAAAGTTTCGTGGACAATTACAACGATGGATTTTGTTTTTTTGGGATGGGGAATTAGAAGAATGTGATTTGGTTCATCATGAACAAGAGTTTTTGACTGTAATCCATATGGAAATCGAGGATACAATCGAAGCCGTAGTTGATTTTAAACGTCCTGTTTATGAAAAGTTTGTTCCTCTTTTTAAATCTGCGATTCAAAATTACATTGCAGAGAATGTTAAATCCAAGTAAGGTAATTGAAGGAGACAATCTTTGGGAAAATCAGAAGAAGCAAGAGCAAGAATTTTAATACGGGGAACCGTACAGGGTGTTGGATTTCGTTATTATATCCTACAAAAAGCCCAAGAAATGAGACTCAAAGGTTACACTCAAAACTTACCAAATGGGGAAGTGGAAGCAGTTGTCGAAGGTGATAAACTTTTTATCGAAGATTTATACCGAGCAATGCAACGAGGACCTACAAAAGCAAAGGTAAAGGATCATGTCATAGAATGGAGTGATCCCAAAAACCAATTTAAAACTTTTTTAATTAAGAAATAACATGAAAAAAAGAAGACTTGGCAAAACAGGTATGGTGGTTTCTGAAATTTGTATGGGAACCATGACATTTGGTTCCTCATGTAACGAAGATGAGGCGTTTCGAATTTTAGACAAAGCTTACGAGTCTGGAATCGATTTTTACGATACAGCGGAAATATATCCTGTACCTCCTCAAAAATCTTGGGTTCACCGAACAGAAGAGATTTTTGGAAAATGGCTAAAAACCAAACCAAGAGATGGAATCATCTTAGCAACAAAAGCTGCTGGTCCTGGGCATGGATGGTTTAGTCCACCTTTACGCGAAGGAAAAACTGCTCTTGATAAGTATCATATTCGACGTGCCATTGAAGGTTCCTTACAAAGGTTAGGTGTCGAAACTATCGATTTGTACCAAACTCATTGGCCTGATCATGATGTAGCTTATGACGAAACAATGGAAGCACTCACCGAATTAAAAGAAGAAGGAAAAATCCGATATGCTGGATGTTCCAATGAAACTTCCTTTGGTCTTATGAAAAGTCTTTGGACATCGGATAAATACAATTTAGTTCGATATGATTCCATCCAAAATAATTTTTCAATTCTCAATCGTCGTTTTGAAGATGAATTAGCTCAAGTTTGTCGTAAAGAAGGTGTTTCCCTTTTACCTTATTCTCCATTGGCAGGAGGAGTGTTAACTGGAAAATACAATGGTACTACAAAACCGGAGGGTGCTCGTTTTGTAAGGTATATGGCAGAAGGGGAAAGACAAAAAAGAATGTCCAACCGATTCTTAAATGAACAAACGTTAGCATCTACAAAAGAATTGATGGAAATTGCAAATAAATATGGGATGAGTGTCACAGTGATGTCTGTTGCTTGGAGTAAACAACATGATTTTGTTGCCTCTACAATTATTGGTGCGAATACCGTGGAACAACTTGAAGAATCATTAAAAGCTACAGATGTCATTTTATCTGATGAAATATTATCCGAAATTAATGCTGTATCCAAAAAAATTCAATACCCAATGGGCTAAGGACCTAGATTGATATGAGCTCAAACTCGGAACATCCAAATCCATCAGATCGAAATTCTGATAACGATTTATTCCCGGATAAAAAACCAATCTCAAAATGGGAATCGTTTTCTTCGGGAATATTTCGTAAGTTTTTAATTTTACTTTTGGTTACTTATTTGTTTCCCGAGTGCTCTAGTTTTGGTCCTAAAAATTCTCAAAGTAGTTTGATTATTGTCCATATGACGATTGTTAAAGATGAAATGATACTAGATGAATTGATTGACCCAAGATTTCAAAAAGTGACTTTAAGAAAAGGTGAAAAGTCAATCGAATACAATGAAAGTTCAGAACATTATTATTACTTTCAAAACCTAAAAGAAGGCCAATACGAAATTTTTGATGCAGTCCATTTACTCAACCGTGGTGCTTCAGATTTTGCTTTTAGTAGCACAAAACAACCAAATAAAATCGACATTGATTTTGATCCAGAAGAGATTCGGAAATCGAGAGTAGATTTACTACCAGGTACTGTTGTGTTTATGGGAAGTTTTCATGTAACAGTTGATTTTAAATTCCAAGAAGAGCCAAAAATTTCAGTTCGTTATAGCAAAACAAATGAAGAAGAACTAGCCGCAATGGATCATTTGTATAAAAATTATCCAAGATCAGGTTGGGGACAAAAGGCAAAAAATAGAGTTAAGTTATTGTCTTCCTTTACCCAACCATAAACAAATTTGTTTGTTAAACAATTGTAATCAGATCTGGATGTTGTAAATGGGGAGTTCCATTCCAACTTACAGGTTCCCAATGATTGTTTTCTCGACGAAACACACTTAAAGAAGAATTTAAAATCGATTTCATAAAAATAGGAAATTCTTTATAATCCATTTTGCAAGATAATCCCATCATAATGGCTATGGGAGTACTTGAAGAAATTACAAGGGTACTTTTTACATCAATAGGGATTTGGAATGGACCTTTCGATACCTTTTCAACATATTCTTCAAATGTATACGGTTCGATCGAACCCCAAACTCCATTTACCCAATCAGCTAATACCAATTGTATGAGCTCCTGAAAATAATGCCTAGTCTCTTCTTTTCCCTCTTCCCATGCAATTTTATATGCTTCATACAATTTTGCAAATGAAGGATTCGCATTTCGGATTTTAGCAGCAATTCCTAACCACATCCTTGAATCAAATTCATCCCAAGCTGAATTTTCAATCGGATCTGGGATACAAAATTGATCCTTGGTAAAACTTTTGATAATTCCTTCAGCAGTTTGTTTTTGCCTGTTTAACGTTCCAGTATAAACAGAATCAAATTCAATTCTTTGGTGTTTAAAATATTCCCCTAATAGATTAGCTTGTTTCCAACCTAGTTCTGTTAGTTGGTCGTAATTTTTCCCAAGTCTATCCGCTTGACCATGACGAACTAAATATAAATACGACATCTATACTTGGAACCTCGGATTGGAGACAGATAAGTTTTCTTTTAATTGTAATTTGACCAAATTCCATATCTTTCCCTTTGGAGAGGTGTCAATATTAGGAGAATTGTGTTTTGAATTCGTCTGGTTTGATTGGTTTCGAATTGTTTGGGCTAAACTTTGATTCCAATTGTAAATAATTTGGTGTTTTTCTCTTTTTGTAAGTTTTTGAAAATTTTCTAAATTATATTTGGATTCCAAATCTGAAATTAGAAATTTCTGATTTAAAATTTCCGCCCAAAGATTGGTATATTCTGAATTTTCGATTTCCCTTGCAATGACACCTAACATATTCCATGAAACTAATGTTTTATATGATAATAAATCATCACCTTCTAGTTTTGGTAATAATTCTTTCATCATAAATTCTTGGATGGCAGAAAGTAGTTCTTTTGTATCAGGTCTATACTGCATTTTCTAATTCCTCTATAAGACGCATTGCTTCCCATTCCATTTCCGCTGTCCTTCTTCCGATGGAAGCAAGTTCGATTCCTTTGTCTTTGCCTGATAAATGCCTTTCAGCTTGTTGAGCACTTCCTATGGCCCAACGAATATTTCCCATGATTTCCCAATAGGAAACTTTATATGGATCAACCTTGATACCAGAAGTAAGTTCGTATTCTTGATAAAAATCCTTTCGATCGCCGAATCCACCTACTTCTTTATTGAGTCGACCAAACCTCCAATCTCGCATACACAACCAAGCGATGTCTTCGTGTCGATCTCCAAAGTGGGCAAATTCAAAATCTAAGATTCCTTGAAGACCATCAGCATTCATCATAAAATTTCCAGTTCGAAAATCTCCATGTACTAAAACAATTTTATCAATGTTTGGTGCATGTGACTCCATCCAATTGAGGCATAATTCAATCGCGGGATGAGCTTCTGGTAAATCGTCTAATGACTGTCTTAAATCGATAATTGCTTCACGAATGTAATTTTCTCTAGTGACTAACTTGAGTTTTTGTTTTAGATCTTCTTCTTTTACAGATTCTGGAAGTACTGTATGAAGTTTTGCAAGATTTGAAGCTAAATCAGAAACCATTTTTGTTTTACGATAGGAATCTAATTCTTTATCTTTTGTGATGTAACGACCTGTTGCTTTTCCGGCAATTTTTTCCATTAGGAAAAAAGGAGTTCCTATAATTGAAGTTTGTTCTTCTAAATAAACTGGTGTTGGAGTTTTGACTCCTGCATTGTAAACAAGTTCCGCTACTTTAAATTCATCCCGTTTCGATAATGAAGAAAGTAAACTTCCCCCCTTATCTGTGCGAAGGACAAGTGATTTTTTAGCAGTATTGGATTGTATATCCAAAGCATAATTATCTTGGCAAGCTCCTCCACTCAGATGGAAAATTTCAGTAATCTTAACTGGTTCTTTCCATACGGAAGTTAGGTGAAGTTCTACCTTCTCTTGCAGTTCTTTAATATCCATGAATCTTTAAAAATCCCATTTTTCAGATACATAATTGCGACCAATGACCATTTTATGAACTTCGGAAGGACCATCTGCAATTCTTGCTGCGCGTGCATCTCGATAAAACAATTCGAGTGGTAAGTCTCTCGAATATCCTTTTCCACCACAAATTTGAATCGCCATGTCGATTGTATTACACAACGACTCACTCACTTTCCATTTTGCCATGGAAGTTTCCTGTCTTGCATCCTTACCCTTTTTTAATAACCAAGCAGCTTTCAGTGTTAATAAAAATGCCATCTCGATCTCAGTAGCACGTTCTGCAAACATCCACTGGATTCCTTGGTGATCTGCGATTCTTGCACTAAAAACTTCTCTTTCTTTCGCATAACTTCGAGCAATCGAAAGTGCTCTTCTTGCCATCCCAGTCCATCTCATGCAATGGGTGAGGCGAGCTGGACCCAATCTTTCCTGTGATAAACGAAAACCTTCGCCGACTCTACCTAAAACCATATCTTCAGGAACTTCTACATTTTCAAAATTGAGTTCACAATGCCCACCTGGACCGTGAGACCCCATTAGTTCTATCTCACGTAACATAGTATAACCTTTCGCATCAGTTGGCACAAGAAACATTGTAGTTTTGCGAAAACTTCCATTAACTTTCGCCATTACGATGAGGTACTTCGCTCCATTGGCTCCAGTGCAATACCACTTACGTCCATTGAGGATGTATCTATCACCTTGTTTTTCAGCATTGGTTTGCAAAGAAGTGGGATCAGATCCTGCACCAGGTGAAGGTTCAGTCATTGCAAATCCAGTGCGAAGTTCTCCTTTGATGAGAGGATGTAAAATTAATTCTTTTTGTTTTTCGGATGCGGCAAGGGATAACAAATGCATATTGCCTTCATCAGGTGCATCACAATTAAATATATAAGGAGCAATGGGAGAACGACCAAGTTCACTAAAGATAATACAAGTTCCAATTAAATCTAAACCTAATCCACCTTCTGATTTGGGTAGGTGAGGTGTCCAAAAACCTGCTGATTTTACTTTAGCACGTGCTTGTTGGTTGATGTCCTCTGGCATTCGACCTTTTTCATAATCATAATGTTTTTCCAGAGGAATGATTTCTTCTGCTATGAAAGATTGGATGTTTTTACGAAGTGATTCAACTTCTTGGGGAATTTCAAAGTCCATTGAATCCAAGAAGTAACACACTCAAGATAGATCGTAAAATCTTTTTTTAATGAGATCGAAAAATAGGTCTTTCTCTTTTTGAATTTCTTCTAATTTCAAAATGTAAATGTGGACCGGTCGCTCTACCTGTTTGACCAACTTCACCAATTTTTTCGCCTTTTTTGACTCGTTGTCCTCGTTTTACAACAAAGTTTAAAAGATGTCCATATCTCGTTTCGTAACCTAAAATATGTTTAATAATAATTAGATTACCGTACCCACCTTGTGTACCTACAAAACTAACTTCTCCATCCATAGAAGAAAATACGTCTGATCCTTGTTTGGCGGCCATATCCAGACCACCATGAAAAGTTTCTTTTTTAGTAAAAGGATCTAATCGTTTTCCAAAGTTGGATGAGATGATTGCGGCTGTTAAAGGAAACTGAAATCCAAATCCGTAAAAGAAAGATTTTTCTGATTTCCCCATTGAGATCCCAGGCAAAAACCACTTACCTCGTTCGGAATCATATTGTAATTTGTTGGCATCTATTTGGTATTTTTCAGCTAAAATCAATTTTGTTTTTTCACTACCATCCGTTTCTTCTGGATGGAATGTTCCGCGCATATTAGGAATTTCAAGGATCATCCCTTGCGATAAATCATGAGGGGAACTGAGTTCGTTCACGGAAGATAAGGTTTCTAAATCCATTCCTGTTCTTGCCATGATTTTAAAAAAGTTATCTTCCTTTTGCACCTTGTATTCATAATACTTAAGTGGGATTAGGATTTCTTGTTTCGTACCTGATTTTGAAATTCTTAGGTTTTCTTTGATTTCGGAACGGAGGTTTTTTAAAGATGGATTCGAATATTCAAGGTTTGCCAATGTGAGTGGCCCTGGAAATAGATTGGTAGCGGCTCCAAAACCGATCCAAATCACTGTCCATTTCAGAAAAACAAGGCGATTAGACATAATCTTCTAAAATGATTATCGACCATATCTCAAAAAAACGATGACGATTCTTGCCGAAATTGAGGAACTGTAAGGCAGATGCAGAATCGATTTTTTGAGATCTTTAGGCTCACTGCCTACTCTTTGGGTCTCGTTTATGTTTGTTCCTTTTTTTATTCCGTATTCTTTTTGGCTTTTGTAAACCATTCGGTCTTAAACCACAGAATTCCAGAAGAACAAATCCTTCCTTTATATGAAGAGTATTCTGAAGGTAAGTTAGATTTTTCAGGACTTTTGGCGGAATACCAAAAAGTAGTAGGTCCGATCAAGGACCAATTTCAAAAAGAGATAACCGAAAATCCAAACACATTACTGAGTGAATTCTATGAAATTGTTTTCACTGAAAAACCTTATTACTTGTTAGGACATTCAGTTCCATGGTTTTTATGTTATGTGGGACTTGGTTATTTGTTATACAAAAAAGTACTACAAATTCCTGTCACAAACTTACAAGACGAACTTTCGATTCCAATTTTATTACGAGGGATCACAAACGGTTTCATATGTTTTTTTGTAGTGGTTGTATTTGGTGTAATTCTTGAAAAATTATCGGTTCCATTAGAGTCGGGTGTTTTTGCAAAAAAATTATACGAAGCCATACATGGAAACGGTTACCTACTTGCTTGGGGCATTTATGTTGTTGGTATCATTACTGGAATTTTAGAAGAAATCTTTTTTAGAGGTTTTTTACTGAAAGCTTTCATTGATAAAGGATTAACCCAAGAAGGCCTACTCATTGTATCCTTATTATTTGGTTGGTTACATTATGGAGAAGGCACTTCCATTGCCATTCCTTTCATCATTTGTGGAGTCGGAATGTTTTTTGGTTATTTGTACATTAAAACAGGAAATCTTTGGATTGCGATGGCTTGCCATGCTACTTACAATTCATTAGGATTGATCAATGCTTATCTTCAATTACCAGTGGTCCAATCATGAATTTATTAAAATTGAAATTAAATATTCGCATAACTTATGCTTTGTTATTTTTATTCCTGATATGTTTTTCTCCAAAATCGATTTTTGCTGGAGAGACTGTAGAAGTATTGGGTGGACCAGATGATGTAAATATTCGTCTACTTGCACTTCTGAATAAGTTAGACCCCGATTTTTACGCAGATGAAAAAACCCAAGGTTTTATGTATCGATATAGAAATCGTTGGAGTAATCCTTATGACTTTAACATTTATGTAGGAAAGGTTGGGAAAACTTCACCCGATTCCATTATCCGTATCGAGTCTCCGAGAAGGGGTCAGGAAAAAATGTGGAAACAAATTTTGGAACAGGAGTTGTTACAAAAACCTCCACACGAATCAGCAGTTCCATTAACTGAAAAATATCATATTGTTTCTCAAGGTTTAAATTTAATTACACCAATGGCATCTGTTGGTTATAATTCCTGGAATTCTCCACTATTCACAAATCGTGATACTTTCGTTAGTATGAGCATTTATTTTTTATGTGATTTAATTTTGGTAGGTGGTGCCTACTTATATGCTCAAGAAAATTTACCAAAAAAGAATATTTATGATCATATGTTGAATACAAAAGGACCAGGAAATGTTTGGGAATCACCAAACGCTGTTGGTATTTTTGCAGCAATGGCCGTAACTAGAGTTGTGCGAGCATTTGATGCTTGGGAAGACACAGCTGCTCACAATAAAACAGCTCAATTTGGTTGGTCTTTTAAGTTTTAGTTAATAAATTTTATGATTTAAAAAGATCACGTGCTGCATCTGATGCACTTGATCTTTCAAAATCTTCTCTTTCGATCAAAGTTAGTTCCAATCCTTCTTTTTCAATTCTACTCAAAATTTTGGCAATATCCGCCACCTTACTCAATTTAGTTGCTAGATACTTGAAAGTAATTCCACATTCAGGGCATTTTTTATCCTTGAGATAATTGAGTCCAAGTTTTTTGCAATTTCCACAAGTTCCGTAAAGATCATCGATATAGAGTAATTGTTTTTTTACATCGTCTACATTGAGTTGTCGCCAAACTCGAACAAATTTAGTATTCTTTCCGGATAGATCTGGAGTCATAGGCAATAGGAAGTATCGAATATGAAACTTGTCAAGAAGCAATCCGATTTAGTTTTGATCTTACTCATTTGTTTAGCTGGGTTTTTAGCTGTGGCGATTGGTGCTTTTGGAGCACATGGTCTGAAAAAAATTATATCAGCAGATCTTATGATCACATTTGAAACTGGAAATAAATACCATTTTTATCATAGTATTACAGCTCTTTTCGTATTTTTGATGTTAATCCTTTCCGAACAAAACGAGACATCCGAGAAATCAAACAAGTACCTTCGCTTATCGATTTGGATGTTTTTGACTGGAATTCTAATTTTTTCCTTTAGTTTATATTTCTTAGCAATTACAGGACTTAAAATTTTTGGTGCCATCACTCCTTTTGGAGGAGTGAGTTTTCTCGCTGGATGGTTATGTTTAGGGCTAGGAATGTATTATTTTTTAGTTCCGAAAAAATAATGACCTTGTTTGCTAATTAAATTTCTAGAAATAAGTCCGTCGGCAATGAGTAATAATCCTTCTGCGGCGGCTTTTTTTGACTCTTCTGAGCTTTCTTTTTGTAATGCCATAAGCTCATGAACATACTTTCTTCTTTGTAAATCCAATACACCTAACATGGATCCTGCGATTTTTTCATCCATTTGTAAAAAAGCCAGTGCCAATGTTTGAGGGGGAGTTTCATTACACAAATAGTATAATGCTAAATTATCAAAATACGAAAGTTGACTGAGTTTTTCTAATACTTGTTCTGATCCTGACATAGTGATTCCTTTGATTCAATTATTTGGAAATTGAAACTTCCTTTACTTTTTCTTCTAAATATGCAATAAGATACTTCGCATTTGCTGGTTCGCCTGTAGCTTCCGAAACTAAATTTTCGATTGTTAAGATTTTACCTTTAGAATGGATGTTTTTTCGTAACCAAGATAATAAGTCTGAAAAATCACCTTTCGAAGCAAATTTGTTATGCGAATCAGGATATTCTTCAGTAAATTTTTTAAAAAATTGTGCACTGAATATATTTCCTAATGTATATGTTGGAAAATATCCGAAGGCACCCATAGACCAATGGATGTCTTGTAAAACTCCTTCTGCATCGTTTTCAATTGTCATTCCAAAACTTTCTTTCATTTTGGTATTCCAGATTTCTGGTAAATCTTTTACTTTAGTTTTACCATTAATCAAATCTCTTTCTATCTCGAATCGTAAAATGATATGGAGATTATAAGTGACCTGGTCTGCTTCCACACGTATCTTTGATTTTTCCGTGCTATTGATATATTTATATAATTCTTGAAAACAAAGTTCTGATTCCGATAATTCAAAGTCATTTAATAATATGGGATACATAAATTCCCAAAAGGGTAAAGACCTTCCCACTTGGTTTTCCCACAAACGACTTTGTGATTCATGAATTCCTAAACTTAAATACTCAGTTAATGGATTTGGCCAATTTGGCATTTTTGACAATCCAGACTCGTATAAAGAATGTCCCGTCTCGTGTAACACGCCGAAGATGGATGATAGTGGATCTGATTCAGAATATCTAGTTGTGATTCGTTTGTCACCTTTTCCTAAACTTGTAGAAAAAGGATGGTTACTAATGTCTAATCTTGATTCTTTTGTTGTGAGTCCTAAAATGGAAGGAAGTCGATTACAGAATTTGGTCTGATTGGCAATTGGTATTGGTTTTTTAAATGGACTTTCGAACTTTGGAGCCTTTGCTACAATTGGAATAAGAGATTTTTTCAAATCAGAAAATAGAATTTGAATTTGGTCTGCTTTAGCACCCTTTTCATAAGTATCTAATAAGGCATCATAAGGTTCGGTCGTATAACCAAAGTAATCTGCTTGTTTTTTGGATAAATTAACTAGTTCTTCGAGCCTGTCCGAAAACAATTTAAAGTTTTTTTCTTTTTTAGCTTCAGCCCATTCTGCATGCGCTAAATTGGTCAATTTTGCAAATTCTGCAACAAATTCAGATGGCAACTTGTCTGCTTTTTCTTTTTCCTCCATCAAAATTTCAAGCTCACGATTCCATAATGATCTTTCCGATTCTGGAAGTTCTTTTGTGGTTAATTTTGCAGATTGGATGAGCTCTAAAAAAGATGGATCCGTCATCCACTCATGGGTGAGTTCCGCAACTGCTGCAATTTGCGTTGATCGATACTCTCGTCCCTCTTCTGGCATCATCACTTCCGAGTCCCAGTGGAGAACGGATGAAATATCTTGGAAAAGTTTGATTTTTCGATATTGTTTTCGATAATTTTCGAGTGCTTGGGGGAGGGCCATAGACTCATTTTCTTCCACCCACACATTCTGGAACCAAAAATCATTGACCCTTAACCCTCAGACAAAACTATGTATATACGTCGCGGGTGTGGTGTAACGGTAGCACAGCAGCCTTCCAAGCTTCTGGCGAGGGTTCGAGTCCCTTCGCCCGCATGACAATCCTTCCAAACTTACCAATCACGATTATCAAACCAATCGACTCGAACAGTGGCGCGAGCTGTTTTGTGAGCGACCCATAGGGAGCAAACAAAACAGAAAGAAAGCCACGATGGCTTTCGACGAGCGACGCCGTGCCTCGGAGTACAGTGAGGACAGGATGTGGTATTGATTTTGGATTGTTTGGAATTGTTCGTAAAGAATGGATATTGGTATCCCCGCCCAATTTAGGGAGGGGAACTAGACCCGCCAGGCATTGACCGAATGATGTCTCATTAGAGGCCATTTCCCGTAAAATATCAAATTTAGAAACCCTTAATCTCCTTCCGATCTTATCCCCAAAAAAAATATGATAAGATCAATCGAACCTCACATAATATCTGATAGTTTACAACTTCTCACTACACGTGACCAATACCGTGTAACCAAATTCCTTACATGGAACAAGGGTGAGACGGTGACACCAAGACGATTTTTAAATTTTTTACAAGAACGGAAAAATTTAGGGATAAAATCCGCAACGCTTAGAGACGACAAAAACTCTGTTTTTCGAGCAATGAAAAAGGCAACCGTAGGAACCGAGTTAGGTTTGGTAATCGACGCATTTCGAAAAGAGTTAAACGAAGTCTTCCCAATTAAAGTTCCTAGAACTCGTGTTAGTGAATCTGATTTAATTACTCTAACAGAAATTCAAAAGATCAATAAATTTGGAACCGCACGTCAGAAGGCTATCACTCTTTTTCTTTGGACAACTGGTGTCAGAGCTGGGGACTTAGTAAGCATAAGACTAAAGGATTGCCGTCCGTTAGATAACAATCTAATCGAAATTAAACTAATAGGAAAGAATGAGAAGAAAAGGAATATTGTTATTCCGATTTCCCTCTTTCAGCAAATCAGACAAACCTTTTGTGGTTATGTATTCCTATTCGAAACGGTAAATAAAGATCAGTTCAATCCTCACGCAATTTGGAGAATCGTTTCTGCCATTGGAAAGAAATATCTTGGAAGAGAAATTTACCCGCACCTGTTTCGACACACTTTCATAACAGACATGATCCGAGAAGGAAACGACATAGGAGCCGTTGCTGAGTTCGCAGGAAACACCGCCGAAGTGATTGCAAGAACTTACCTTCACTCTTCCTTAGATCGTTCAGCTATTACGAGACGTTTAGACAAAATTTGCGCATGATAAATATAGAAAAAGATGAACCTAAAAAGAATGAAAATGAAGAGCCTAAGTCCTGCAAAAAATGCGGGGCTTCGAATGTTCAACTGTATCAATACGATATGTGTAAGGACTGTTTGTCGGAATGGTTTAAAGAAATCAAAGTTGATCTAAAGGAAGCAAAAGTATTTCACTATGTCTGAACAAATAGAAAATCAAATTCAAAAAGAATTGCAGAAAGTTATACCTGCTATCTATTACCAGAAATTTTTTAAAGAAATGAAATTGGTAAGGCTAAATGAAAGTAAAGTGGTGTTCGGCTTAGCTGGATCGGGAGCCTTAACAGCAAAACAACATATTGAAAACAAGTATATGGTTAGCTTAAGCCTAGCAGTGGCCAATTCAATTGGAAAGCGAAAAGTTGAACTTATAGTTGATGAAAAAGTCAACATTACGAAAGAACCAAAACCTTCGGAAAAAATCGACATTGATGGAGAAGTTCACAAGTTAGAAAACTATTTAAAAAAGAATGTAAATTTGCGATTTAACGAAATTTCTCAATCATTAGAACATAAGCCAAATAACTCAAAGAATTTTATTCAATGGAGCGACAGGGATTTTAACGATCTATGGATCTTTGTTAAAAAACAAAAAGAGTTTAAATATGCCTCTAAAGACAATTTGCTTTCACTTCTCAGTTCTTCAGTAATTCCCACCTACCACCCAATCAAAGATTATTTCAACAATCTAGAGAAATGGGATAAGAAAACCGATTGGATCGGAAAAGTGTGCTCATGTATAAAAGTCTCGAATGAATTAGACTTTAGAAGTTATTTTGAAAAATGGTGCATACGTGCAGTCTACTCACTGTTCAGTGATGGAGAATTCGTCAATGAACATTGCTTAACAATTCAATCTAACCAAGGTTGGTATAAAAGCACTTTCATTAATGGACTGATTCCAAAAGAACTGAAACCTTACTACAACTCAAGGATTCCCACTGATTTCAAAAGTAAAGACGCATCGGTTGCCGCTTCTAAAATTTGGATTTGGCTATTTGACGAGATAGATAAAATCACAAACAAAAAGGAAGCCGCTGAAGTTCGAGACTTCTTTTCAATGAAAGGCTCTTTTGAACGAGCTGCTTACGGAAGAAACGCTCAACACTTTAAACGAATTTCTAGTTTTATTGCCGCTTGTAATAAAGTTGAATTCTTGGTGGATGAT
Organism: Leptospira levettii; assembly: GCF_002812085.1. Lineage (NCBI taxonomy): Bacteria > Pseudomonadati > Spirochaetota > Leptospiria > Leptospirales > Leptospiraceae > Leptospira > Leptospira levettii. The sequence goes on along the minus strand of NZ_NPDM01000001.1, from coordinate 1,267,920 downwards.
ACCGGAAACAGACGCTATATCATTTTTTCATTACTCAAGCCAATCGAAATTGATAAGTTCCAAAAAATTCCTATAGAACGTTTTTGGGCACAAATCTTTCACCTATACAAAGGCATACGTTGGAACCAAATCCACTGGAATAGCAACGAGCAAAAGCAAATCCAAGAAAACAATCTTCATTACGAATATTCGAATAACGAGTATGAAATGATCCTTAAATATTTCAGGCCTTTGGCAATTGAAGAATTTGATGAAAGTAACAAACACCATACAAAGCTAAGTGCAACCGAGATATACCTTTATATTCATGAAAAACACCCTAGCTTCAAAATGAGCACAACTTGGATTGGTAGAGGGCTTGTGAAAATGAAGTTTCAATTTCACAGAACAGCCCATAGTCGGAAATTTTTAGTCAATATAGTCCAGTGACACTATGACACTAATGACGCTATTTTCAGGAAAAGAGTAACGGAGAATATTGAAAATGAAAATCCATGATCGACATACAAACCTAGTTCAAAAAATCAATATGCCGGACTTCTGCCAATTCTGTGACAGTTTTGCTGTGCATGAATACCAAGGACGCTTGCTTTGCGAAGATCATTTCAATAAAGCATGTAACAGACTCCTAAACCTTGTCAGCTATGGAACTTTGTTAAAATCTTAATAATCGGAATTGGAATCAATGAAAACAGGAACGAAAATATTATTATTACCTATCTCCTCTTTGGCTCTCACTTTCATTTTTTTTAATCTTATCTTTGGTGAGGTTAAGGGTTGGGATCTATATGTTTGGATCTTCTTTCTTTTCGTTACGATGGTTGTCATCGATGTCTTGGATTACTGGGTGAAGAGAGTATGAAGTTGAGTCCAATTGAAGCCAGAATTCAAAAATTGAAATCTCGATTAGAGCATATAAACTTAGTAAAATCTGAGTTTGAGCTTTCTCGTTCCAATCCTAAAACTGAAAATCTTAAAACTAAAATTTTGGATCAGCTAGAACATGATAAGTATATACATTTAAAAGAAATAAAAACCCTCTCTGCAATTTTATCAGAACTCAACACCGACAATATTAAATCAATGGAGAACGAAATGAGGCCACCCGTTCGTTTAGAAAAGTTAAATCAATTTATCGATGGTGAAGAACAATTTGAAGCCTTCATTCATGAGCATGTTGTTGAAAGAGGAAGTTTCGAACAGTGCCAAAGGACTCTAAGAATGAACGGTGAATTCGTCACCAGAGGAAGCATTTATTCAAAGAATAAAGAAGATTCATCGGAGGTAATAAGATGAAAGATTACACAAAACTAGCAAAGGAATTTTCAAAGAAAGGGGTCAGATTGAATTCAAATTTGGATTCCTTCTTAATAGCCTTACAGAACGCAAAGGAACCAAACGAAGATCCTATCACTCAATGGGATGCAATCCGTATTCTCCAAACTATGGTTTGGTTAGAATGGTGTCACACTTTTGGTTTCACAATTGATTTAGATGTCGATGCAATTATCGACGAAGAATCTTTTAAAGAGGAAATGAAGTTAAGAGGTTATGATCCAACTCTCGGACTTTCGATGCACGAATCAATTAGGGAGAATCTAAACGATGAAACGAAGGAACCTAAATCGAGCATTGAATCTAATCTGGTTTCTAGCGACATTACAGCTTCTCAAGGAGAATCCAACCAAGGAGAGAATGGAACAGATTCTAAAACTCTGGAATCAAATGAAACTAAGGGAGAAGCCCAAGATGGTAGCTCTAAAAGCGGTTGATCCTAAGTCGGCATATATGGACTCAAAAAATCTTGTACCGATTTGGAAAAGGGAAATAGAGAAGATTGATTTAGAAATTCAGGTACTGGAAGGTGATCTTGAAACCGCAATCGATAACCTCAACTACATTAAAGACAAAAAAACAAAACTCAAAAAGCAAAAGGAAATTGCCTTGAAAAAAGCGATGGAAGACCAAGGCCTCTTTCAATGAATGTGATTCGTTTGCATAAAGACGAATTTATTCTCGACATATACTACGATGTCGAACTCGGAAATACCCACGTAGCAGACCACGGAGTTACTGACTTGGAACTTTATGAGTTTTTTTCACTAGAAAAATACTTGGCGATAAAAAGAAAAGATGGTAGCTTTGAGGCTGTGGGAATGACTTCCAATCGCTCCTTAAAAGTGATTTTTAGAAATCAGAAGATGACAAAGAAACAAAAACATTTTTTTGTCATTACAGCTTGGGAGTATAAACTAAGCAAAGATGAAACGGACGCTATTCGATCCAGGGAAGATTTATGAAAACAAAAGTTGCATTTAACATTGTAACCCCGACGAAAGCTGAGGATAAAAAGATAAAAAAGATCCTTTCCGATGTTGAAAAGAACAAGGATACTTTTGATTTATCTAAGGCAAAACATCCAGATGGGAAAGCAATAAAGAAAAAAACAAAAAAAGCCTCTTGACTTAAACTCACCCTTACACCCCGAAATATCGATTATGCGAAAAATCGAAAAAGTCGGGGAATACACTCGAACTAGACAACCACTTTTAACATACAAACAAACGGTAGCAGATTGTTTTGATCTTGCTCGTTTGTATTGGAAAGACCTTCTCCTATTCAAAGCCAACGGCGTTCCATTAGAGGATTTATCAATTCGTGAGTTTTACGAATATATTAAATCAATTCGGTACGTAAAAGATCCCGAAAGAAAGGAACACGTAAGCAGGCCAAAGATTCTATTGGAACGAGCGAATACGGATCATCCTTTTGATTGTGATGATAGATCCATATTGGCACTTAGTTTCTTTAAACTTCAAAACAATTTAAAAGGAACAAGATTCAAAACAAGATTAGCTGTCACTGGTCGATATGCAAAACCCAAACACATCTATGCTGAATTTAAAGACGAAAATAATTTAGAAAGCCAATGGACTCCTTATGATTGTACTTATCCTTGGAACAATTTTGGTAAAACTTTATATATTCCACAGTTCAAAAGAGTTTTTTATGAGGAAAACCATCCAGTTAAAAAACATTGATTCACTTTAAATATATATCATTAATTAGTATTAGGTTGTATTAGTTTAATACTTGTTAAGGTTTTATTCTTTTTTCTGTTTACAGTTTTTCATTTTATAAAGTGATTCTGTTAAGCGAAAATGTCACAAGTAGAATCAATTCGATTAGAGGGGGACGAAGCTCCCCCTCAATCGGTCAAAAATATTTTAGTAAGTTATGATTCAATTCTTCATGGAGAGGAAATTGATTCACCATTGTTTTCAAACGAACCTGTCTTCCTTTCCGGAGACGATGGAGAAGAATATCTTCTCTTAGGTGAGGATGAAGATACAGGATATCTTGTCTATGGTTTCGAAGATGAAAACGGAGACGCTGTCCTTGTCTTTGGAGACGATGAAGGAAACGTACATGAATATGAAACCTTAGAAGGATTTAGCTTCAAAGGTTTCAAAGGTTTTAGTCTTCCTAAAATACCGAAAATGAAACTCGGTAAACTCCCAAAAGTAAAATTCAAAGCTCCCAAAATCAAAACAAGCGGCTTAACTAAAGGATTTAGCAAAGTCGGTAAAGGCATCTCTAAAGGTGTCAGTAGTGTTGGGAAAGGTATTTCTCAAGCTGGAAAAGCATATACAAAGCATCTTTCTGATGTCGGCAAAGGAATCTCTAAGGGTGTAGGTCAACTTGCAAAAGGTGCGGGTGATATTCTGTCACAAGTAGCTCAAGGTGCTGGAAGCCTTCTTAGTCCTGACTCTGGAATGCCTGAAGAGGAACCAGAGGAAGAAGAAGTCGAGGAAGAATACGAAGAAGAAATTCCAACTGAAGAATATTCAGAGGAAGAAAGTGATCAATATTATGAAGAAGAGGAAGAAGAAATGAGTGGCGAACTTGGATTTGCACAATTTATTCCAATGGCGATGAGTGCAGCTTCGACCATTCAACAAAACCAAGCTGCAAAGAGTGCAAAGAAAAAAGTATCAAAGCAAAAGGCAACGGATGCAATTCTTAAAGCACTCTCTCAAACTAACAAGCCTGTGAAAATCAAAAAGGCCACTCCCACAAAAACGGCAAGTATTAAAATTGCAAAGCCAACTTCAAGTGCGGCTTATGCAAGCGGTAGTTCAACTTCACGAGGAATCTTAGATTCTGAAATTACCCATAAGGTTGATAGTGATAGCAAAAACACCATCTTGTTAGTTGGTGTTGTAATCGGTGGATTATTTTTATTTAAAAAATAAGTAAGTAGGTAAGCGAAAAATGTTCGGATCAACAAAACGAAAAAAAAGAAAACTTCCAAAAAAGCCGAAGGCTCCAAAGGAATCAGCTTCCATTGAAACTTGGAAGCGATACGGCGAGCGAATTAAGGCTTGGGAAGCAAAGGTAAAGGCGAAAACAGAGCCTTTGAAAAAGAAGAAAGCACTTATCAACCAAATTCGAAGTGCAGCGTCCAGAGTAAAGGCGGCTTAATATGAGTTTTAAACAAAACATCATGTCAGGAGCTAAACTTGGTGGAGCTGCCTTTGTTGGTTATGCTTTGAACCGATTCCTTTCAACTATGGAGTATTCAAAGCAAATCATGAAAGAATCTCCTGAAACCGGAGCTGTAATTGTGTCCGCTGGTATAACAGTGGGAGCAATCAAATTACAAGACAAGATTAAGGACAAACTAGTCCGGGTCGGTATTGTTGCTGGATCTGCATCCGCGACGCTTCATTTGGCAACTAGAATTCCAACGGTTCAAAATGCCCTTCCTGCTGGTGTTGTAAGTGCGTTAGCCGGTGAAACCGATGAATACATCGAAGTATCTGGAGAAGAAGCTGAAAACCAAATCAATGCGGAAGTTGATCGAAGAATTCAACAAGCATTCAGTGAAGGAAAGATTCAATATCTTGCTCCAAGTGAAAGTTCGCAAGTTGGTGAATCAGAACCAGTTTACGAATTTGGTAACGATGAATTCGAGGAAGAAGAAGAAGTCTCCGGTGCTGAATCGGTCTTCGACCTTGTGTAAATGATTTCAAAAAGCGAAAATAGGTAAGCGAAAAATGCAAACACAACAACAACCGACACAAGCACGTGTTAATAAAAATCCAAATGCGAGAAAGACTGTTCAATCTGAAATTTCTCTTCTTATGCAAAAGGGCGGAATCCCAATTGAGCTTCAATCAGTTGCAAAATTAGCAACAGGGGATAAATCATTTGGTTTCTTTTCCGGAAATGAAGACCGAGCAAACTATGGTCATTTAGCACATTATGGCCTTGGTGGAAAAAATCCTATCGAATCCCAAAAAGGGAAACTCGTAGGTTTCCAAGCTGAACTTCACGGGCCAGACTTTGCAGCTTTAAATCTCGCAGGTGATGGTACCTACAATGTTTTAGATGCAGCGAACAAACTAATCAACTTGATTCGATTTAAAATCACAAAGAACAAAACCGTTCTAAGAGAAGGATCTTTCAAGTCGATCATTGACCCGCTTCCAAGAGTATTGAAACCGTTTAAGATTGGTGATGGAATTACAAACGGTCATGAATCTGTAGCTGTTGTCCATACTCAAACCGGAAACATTGAAGAAAGAAACTCTGGATTAAGAGTTCTTTATCTTCCAGTGGAATTCTCAAATAACGATTCATTTGTTTTTGAGGCTTGGTTGCCATCGCAAGGAACTGGAGTTGATGCACCGTTAAACAATCATCTTTTGGTAGTTACTGCCCTAGGTGTGGAATTTCCAAAATAAACGTTTCTAAAGAAACTAATTCAATTTTAAGACCGGCGAGAAGCCGGTCTTTTAAACGGTAAGCGAAAAATGAATACTAAAGTAAATTACAAAGGCCATGACTATACATTGTTAGCCGGTATGAACAAAGCAGTCAATCCCGTTAATGGTGACAGTTATACGAAGGCTATGACTATCGAAAACAATACAAACAAAGACGGGCGAGTTATTGGTGTTGTATTAAGATACAAAGGTGAGATTGATGATGTTTGTATAGAATTCAAAACTTCTAAAACAAAAAACAATCCTCCGATTTCTGGAGACCTTGCATTGGCAGTTTTAGGATCAAAGATTTCTCCAAACCTTTCAACACCTGCATTTCAAATTTTCCCATTTCCTGGTGATGGAATTCTGATTCCAAAGAATCTTTCAATTGAAATTCATTTAAAGACTTGGGCTATTGCAGTTCCTGAACGAAGCGTAATGGTAGCACTTCTTATGGAAGAATTGGACGACTCGAAGGAAGTGGTTCAGAAATAATAATGGAACGTCGAATTTCCCATCCATTTTCATTTACGCAAGACTATCGATCTTCTTCGGAATTACCTCCTCCGATTTATACAGAGACTTTCAGTATCGGAAAAATCGATATTGAAAAAGAGAAGAAGTTAGTGATACGAAACGCACTTGTTCAGAGTTATTTCTTTAGATCAACTCAAGCACTTTCGAATCCGGTAACTCTTGCTCTTGTGTTAGCTGATAATTTGGAAGAAGTTCTAAATGACGGATTTAATAAGTTAGTTGATTATGGATCAGGAATTTTTGCACCAGAAAACAATATCCCTGCAAACACTCCATTCCCTGAATTAAGTGTTGCAGATAAGATTTCTAGAATGCCAACAATTGTCTGCTACGAAGATATTTTAGAATATGAAGAATATATTGATGAGGAAAATTTTTCTAATCCTCAGTATGATTTTGCTTCGGCTTCTAAGTTATTAATAGGCAATACGTTAGTTGATACTTTTCTCTTGAATGGCACTCCTTATCCTGTTCCCGGAGATATTCCAATTAAAAATCCAAATGGGAAGAATTTTCTTTATTTCTTTCCTTATACTGCTAAATGCCAACGTACTAGAGTTGCGATGAGTGGACGTATCAATTTCTCAATCATTTCTCTATCTGATGAAGATGAGGAGGAATAGAGAATGTCTAAAGGTATCTATTCCGCTTGGTTGGATTGGCCAGTTGGTGGAGAAATTTTTGCAAACATATATGCAACTGATTGGGAAAATGAATATGTTGAATTTGCCGAAATTTCTGATTTAGATGATTTAAGAGATTCAATCTTAGATCAGTTTAATGAATTAACAGAAAGGTTCGATAGACTTGCTCATGGTGAAGCACCTTCTCAAGATTCAAGAAATGGTCATAGGAAATATCTATGGGAATTCTTTGAACTTATTTCAACCGATCAAATTGATGGATACAAACAACAAATGCAATTTTTTTCCAATGCACTTGGAGAAAAGATCAATGGTTTAGATTCAGATAGTGCGACGGGAATTATAATTTCCAATGCAAATCCGGTAAGACCTCGCATCGTACAAAATAAACCTAAATGGGAAGATATACAGTTAAAACCTAGCGTCTTTCCACCTGCTATACATTCACACGAGCCTTCGGACTTTCCTGATTTAACTTTGGAGATAAATTCAAAAATACCTTTATCTCAAAAAGGTGTTTCCAATGGTGTTGCTTCTTTGGATGCTTCCGGAAAAATTCCAGCTTCCCAGGTTCCAGTATTCGATCCAGCATTACAAATCGTTAATACTATTGCACAAAGAAATGCTTTAACACCAATAGGAAACCTTCCCGTTTACGTAAAAGATGCAACAGGAGATCCCACTGTATCAACAGGAGGAGCTTTTTATCTATTTGAAATTGCTTCATCAACATGGATTAAACTATCCGAAATGGAATCAATGGACATTATCCAGTCTTGGATTAATATTATTGATAAACCTACAACATTCCCTCCCGATCCTCATAGTCATACAATAACCAACATCACTGGATTACAAACACAACTAGATAGTAAGCGAAATAACGGAAATATTCCTGCTTCCGAAATTGAAGAATCTATTTACAAACGATTCGTTTCTGATTCCGAAAAGAGAGTTTGGAATAATGAAGTCTTCGAATTCGGAGAACTATATGGTCCAATTCCATTCGGTACCATTTTCAATGGTAATCGCACTGTAAAAGTAAAATTAATCGGGAATCTTACAATCTCATCTCTAAATGGTGGATATGAAGGAAACGTTTATCTAATCGTTTTCACACAAGATGGAGCAGGAGGAAGAACGATAACACTTCCTTCAAATGTAAAAATACCAACTGGTGAAAGTCCAGACCTTGGAGCAAATAAAGTTTCCATCTTAACCATGTATTTTGATGGAACAAACTATCTTGGATCTTGGAAGAAAGGTTGGACTTAAATGTTAGCAAGCCTTATGTCTGTAACCCAAACTCTGCTTGGTTATGCAAATGTTTCTTATGAATATCAAGGAGCACAGCCTTGGGCTTGGGTAGAGGTTATCGCAGAGTATGATAAACATTGGATTCGAGATGGATGGGGAAATTTAATCTGTTTCGAATGGATCTATTCTTGGGGAACATATCAATGCCAATGCTTAGTTAATGGAGAATGGAGAACTGGACAAATTGATTATACTCCATGGCCATGGATGGCCGTAAGTCCAGATCCAGCTTATGCAAGAGAATATCGACCTCAACCGATTCCATGGATTGCTTCTGGGGATGTCGGATATAAATCCCTAACAGATTGGAACAGTCTTCAATTAGATGTAACTGCCGGGACAAAAAGAAATTTAGTGGGAACTCCAGTTTACGGATAAATGTATGGAAATCGGATTTCAAGAGTTAGTTGGTGCTGTGACAGGATTTTCTATTTACTATGTAAACTCACAAGTAAATCAGAAAATTGCTAAAACCAAAGAAGAGTTAAATGAAAAGATACAATCCAACACTGACAAAATCACAGAAGTGAAATCTGAACATGATCGTAACAATGATAAGGTCATGTCGGAACTTTTGACTCTAAATAAAAATTTAGAAAGAACTGAAAATACGATGAGAAAGTTCTCTGATGAGTCTTCAGCTACAAGAGATTTAGTATTAAAAATTTATGAACAAATTATGGGTCTTGGTAAGAAACAAAACAATAAGGGAAAAAAACAATGAGCAATATAAACTATTATATCAACCGATTTCTAGAAACCATGCCAACGGAATCTTTTATTCCTGGCTGGGATGTTCCATGGATACCAAACAGTAAAAACAGCGTTCCTCGTTATGCGTTGGATTACTCGTTAAGCGGAGTAACACAACCGATAGGCTTTGATATTGATACTTTCAACTATTTAAGCCTATTCAAAGGCTTTAAGCACAATGCAGAATTGAAACGACTTTCTTTTGTTGTAAAGAAAGAAACTGTCTTTCGGAAAACTCTTGCTTCTACTCTTTTTTCTACGGATGAAGAGATCCAGAAATTTAGAGAAACAATCTTATCAAAGCATCCATCTTTGAATCAATTGAAGGAGTATGTTTTTGAAGAAGGCGGTTTAGTTGATCCCATCCGAACCATTGCAGATTCAACCGGAACCAAAAAAGATGAAGTCAAAGATGGATTAAAGTACGGAACCTATGCAGCCGTAGGTCTTGGTCTTTTCCTTTTGCTTAGAAAGTAAATGAGTTTAGAAGTAACACAGGCCAACAATTCAATTGATCTAGTTACTTCTAGACTTCAATCTTTTTGGAAAGATTTGAAGAAGACAATTCCGGAGGCGGAATTGTTTGAAACTAAAAGATCAAATGAAAGACAAACCTATCTTTACTCTTTGGGAAGAACGAGATCCGGAGAGATTGTGACTTATGCGACCGCCGGGAATTCTCCACATAATCACGGTTTAGCTTTTGATATAAGGAATGTCAATTTTACAAACAGAGAAAAGGACATTCGAGAGTTACTGAGTAAAAACTCAGATATAGCATGGGGAATGGATTTTTGGAGAATCGACACAAAAACAAAGAAGAAAATAAAATTTCCAGATCCAGCGCATTTTCAAATCAAAGGTTGGAGAAGATTTGTTCCCGGACTCAATGGCAAAATCATCTTCCCTATAGTAGCAGTTATTGGAATTTCAATTTATAGTTTAAGAGGTAAGCGAAAATGAAAGGTCGAGTTTATGTTTATGTACCAACAAACAAGAAGTACAACTACCCAAAAGTAGAAGGACTATTGTATAACACTCAAGAGAAGAGGTTTTCTTTTCTATCTGAAGTCGATTTAAATGGAAAAGCAATCGGAGAAACTGCCGGTAAAGCTATCCGGGATTTTCAAACAATGAATCCGGGTGTTGGAATTATTAAAGTTGAAACAAAACCAATTTCAACTACAACCCAAACCCCACCAAAGGCAAACGTGACCACAACTCAAACGAACGCTAAAGAAAAATCTGGTTCAAGTGTTCTTTTGGTAATAGCAGCGATTGCAGCCGGTTTTTTCTTCTAGTTAAAAGATGGATTCATTTACAGATCATCTCTTAACGAAAACAGATTATCTTTCTCAAAGAGATAATATAAATCCTTACACCATCGAGGACGGAAAAGTTTTCGATAAAAAGGGAAAGTATCTTTTTGATTTAGAAGACTTTGAAAAATACGAACACCTACTCTATGATCGAGTTACAAAGTGTTTTATATCTGCTGGTTCCATGTTCTGTGGATTCTTACACGAAAGAAGAATTATAAAAACTATTGTCGATGAAGTCGCTTATGAACTTGCATTAGACAAAGTAATGAAAAAGGGAGAAACAAGATTCCTTTGGGCAGTTCATAAAAGACTGATGAACGAAGTCATTCTAAAGGACACAGACTTCACATTTGATTTTGAAAAGGCTACTCTTTCAGCAATTCAAAAGATCATGAAGAAAGGAGATCCTTTGATGATTTCACTTTACATAAAGGATTGGTATCCTTCGGGAAAAGGTCATCTAACATTTGGAAGTGGATACAGAGAAGACTTAAATGGAAAAATACTTGGTTTTATATTAAAAGATCCATTCGGAAAACTTTTAACTAATTACAAGAACCATGACGGGGACAATTCTTTCATTCCACTTCCGGACTTTAAGAAGGCAATCAATGGTCCATCGAAAGCACCTTGTCACATTGGATTTTTACAGGAAAAAAAATGAAAAGCGAAAACAAAATTTTAAACTTCTTACATAAGTTCGGGATTGCAATTTTCTTCTTAGGATTTATTGCAGATGCAATTCTTCAGTATTTTGAGCGTGCTCCTGAAGTAAAAATCCTTGGAGATAATTCTTTCCCGGCTTTTTGGTCTTTGTCTATATTGGGAATCATATTTATTGCTTCTCCGATTTATCCGACTGCTTGGGAAAAGTGGCGTACCCGGAATTCATTTGGTACGTGGCCACAACTGAAGAAGAAAAGAAAATGAAAGTATTCATTTGTTTATTTATTTTCTTTTTTGGATGTCTTAGCGTTCCTCAAAACCCATCTTCTAAGCCCCTGACGAGCCTTCTACGCAGCTCTGCAAAGGAAAAGAAGGATCTAGGAGACCAAAAGACTTCGGAGCTTCTAGAAGCAGCAGCCGATACAATTGACTACTCAGATGAGAATGCACGTATTGCAATTGCAAACCAAGCAAACACAGCAATGGAAAATTCTGATCTTCAAAGGGATGCAGGTTTTACGGACGGATTAAAAGCATTGAGAAACTGGTCTATCGTTGCACTGTCTCTAATTGTTTTAATTCTAGGATTGTATGCTTATATAAAAGGCAAAATCAAAATACCTTTTTTACCTTCGCCTTAAAAAGTTATTCGTCTCCGGAGACGGAACTCCGGAGAGTCTCAGCACTCACATTCAATTTTAAAATCTCCTCTAGATATTCTATTTCTTTCAAATCGTATGAGTTCTTTTCTTTTTTATCTTTCAAAAACTTTAATCGCCTATCGTATGTATATTGATAATCACTTGTCTTATGTAGAATAGATCCTAAGACATCCGAGTGCGTTGGATTAAATCCATTCTGTTTTATAAATTCCTTTCTATACTCTTCCCATGATAAAACTAAATTATGTTCGCTTAAACGTGCTTGGATCTTGATAGAATTTCCCATAGAACTTTCTTAATACTTACTTTTCTCTTGACAAGCGTTATAAAAATCATTCATTCACTTAATATGTACTTTGTGGTAACTTAGTTTTTACTTGGTAATCACTTAGTTTTCACAAAGATACTACAAAAAACTAAGCGAAAAGGTAGAAAAATTGTATGGTTGATTCAAACGATGCGTTCCGCAAAATGAAAACTCTTTACGGAAAAAGGAAGAACGAGTTTCCTGATTCTGATTATTCTTTAGAATTATTTACTGAAAAGTCAAAAGTAGTGATAAAAGGTGAAGATATTCCAACTTCCTTCCAAGTAATAAATACAAACTTAGAAAATCCTCATTTTATCAACTATGAGCTGAAGAAAGATGGAAATGTAATTGGCTCTGGATCATTGAAAGAGTTTAGTCCTTTTGAAAAGAAACAAGAGGAAGTTCCTACTCCTCATCTTCCGACCACTCCCCTAGATATTATGAAAGCCACATTTGAAATGAATCGAGTTTATGCTGAAGACTTAGAAAGAGTTACCAAAAAGTATTCTGACAAGTTTGCTGAATACGATCAAGAAGTAGAACAAAGGATCAACAAACAAAAAGAAAATTTGAATGAGAAACTCGATTCTATTGAGTTTGCAAATAAACGAAGAATGGAAATCCAAAATGAAGAGTTTGGATTGGAAAGAAAGCGTTGGGAATTGGAGAAAGAACAAATTCTTGCTCGTAAGCGAATTAGAGAAGATCGATTTCGTTTTACAGATGTTTTAGGAAAAGTCGCTGAAGGGGCAATGGAAGCCTTGTCTGCAAATCCAGAACAATCAGTAAATCTATTGGTTACTGGTGTAAAATTTTTGGGTAAGGCTTGGAGGGGAGAACCTTTCGAAGTTGAAATTCCATCATCATGAAAAAGAAATTTCCTTTAGGTCGTATTGCCATTGCTATATCAAAAGCAATACTTAAAGAAGGAACTCCTTATTTATTAAAAAAAATAGATCCGAATCTTAAAATGGAAATAGAAAAGTTCCAGTTACATAAAAAGCAAGTAGAACGGCAAGAAAAGATTCGGAAAAAGTTATTTCCAAATTCAATTGAAGTAAAAGATTACCGGGTAACAGAAAATGACGAATGAAGAGAAAATATCTAAATTAGTTTTAGTAATGGATAAAGTAGAAAAGTTTGTGTCGGCAAAAATGCCAGGTTCAGCTTTATTTAGTCCGGAATTGAAATTCATTAGAAATGAGATTAAAGAACTAAAGAACGATTGCAATCTTTCTTAGATATTAATTGATCGATAAGATTAACAGGCTGCATCAGATAACGTGACTTTTATTCGAAGTAGCCTGATATTAGTTTTAAATATTCAATATTATCAAATATCGATTTCGTGAAAACTCACTTCTTGTCCGGCATTTTTGGCTAAACTATTAATATTTAAAATAGGAAACAAAAAAGCTGGAAATCCAGCACTTGCCAAATGCAGACTTACGGCTGCACGTAGATATGGAAATAAAATTGCAGATCCATTAACTTGTACTAATCGCAATTCAACATCTTGTCCGAGTCTTGTTTCACCACCTATGTCAAAAAAGCCAACGATACCAGTTTTCAATTCGATTAAGCAATCTTCCGGTTTCTGTACTCGTTCTTCACGAGTCATATCTTTCGAGAAAAATCTTAATTCAAAGTTAAATCCGCTAATATAGGCATTGGTCTTCTTAAGGTAAGTGGGTTGTCGCAATGAATAATTGTACATTACATCTTTGGAGTCTACCAAATCAGCTGGCTCCAATAACATAGCAATTTTTGGAGCCATTTTAAATTCAAAGATATCTATTTTGTAATTTCTAAAAGATAATACTGAAGTTACACTGCTATCTGCCATTCAGTTCCCATTGCATCAACGTCGATTGGAAATTCATTGTTCCTTGCTGTAAAGAATTCATTCTCTAACTTTTGACCAGGGAGTATTCGAATTCCTTTATCATATAGTTCACCACTAGTATATTCTTTCTCAAGGTTTTTTAGATTTAAGTAAGTATACGAATTACTGAAAATTTTCGACTGGTCAAAATATTCATTTGCATTTTCTAATAAATTAACAAGAAATTGTTCATGAACAAGTTCATCTTTTATTATCAACAAATCTTTCTTATTTAAATTTGATTTAATTCTATTACTAATAAGTTTTATCGATTCTATTTCGATATCATCAAAATTCATTAACATAAAATCCAACTCATCTAAAGATTCAGATAAGTTACAAAGAAATTCTTCACCTGATATACCTGAATCTATTTGGTCGAGTTTATAATGCTCGAATGTAACCCATTTAATTAAGTAATTAAGCACTTTTTTTGAGAATCTTAGTTCCATTTCTCCCTAGTGTCCTTTATATTCTGTTCATATTTCTCAAAATCGTTGTCAGAGACCGGGCAAATATAATAGTGTCCTGCTTGACGGCTATCTTTTATTGCAATTAAATCGTATATCACTAAACAGTCAGTCATAATTTTAAAGTATTTCATCATGGCTGTTCCACTGGTTAGGCATCTATTAGTGTCAATATGACCAACTTCAATCAACCTAGTTATGTCTACTTGAGATGACATGCCCTTTTCGATAGTTTCCATTTTCCCACCGACAATATTTACATCAGAAACAGTATAACTAACACCTTCTGGAATATTGCCATTAATTGAAATTCTTACTCCTAACTTGTCTCGATGTCTTCCCAAAACTGGAAAGGTATCGGAATTAACTAACATTCTTCTATATAGTATAGACGGTATATTTTCGCTCACTCTGTACCTAAAATTTGTACAACAACACAAAAAACCTTCCCTAAACTGGGAATTCTCTATTTCGACTCAGTTTATTGAAATCACCAACTAACGTCTACAAAAAAAATCGATTTTGCCTAGTACCAGGTAGACTTTCGAAATCACTAGTTTTTTGTCATGCTTTCCGGGACTCCTTATTTCGGCTCCGGTGTTTTTCCTTCTTGAATTCATCCCTAACGATTTCCAGTAATTCAAATTCGACATTTCCGCCGGGAAGGTTTTGGGAATCAAATTTTGACCGCATTTGATGGAGGTCACTTTCTCCGAAGTTTTCTATATGATTGAAAGAAACATCTCCGATCAAAGTCACTAAACTTTCTAGTTCACTGGAAATCGAATCTAAAGAATCATAAATATTGACATCGTCCGGGTTTTTAATCGTGAGAGTTTTATTCACTTTTGCAAAAAGGAACCTGACAACTTGGCGAGCATTGAGAGTCGTTCTGTATATCTCTTGAAACTCAGCCTTATCAATGAAAGCCTCATCTTCTTTGAATTTAACAAAATGACTTAGAGCTTCGTTTAGAGATTCAATTTGTTTTGTGTTCTCTACTTGTACTCTATAGAAGTCGAGGAAGTCATTGTATGATTTCATTGAATCTTTGAGTTCATCTTTTTGGATCAACTCAAGAATAAAATCAGTAAAGAATAAATCTCGAATCGCTTGTTTTCGAATCCAAGACCCGAAATCTTCATCACTCATAGAATCTATTACATCGACCACAAAACACCTCACAAACGGTGAAAACGTATTTTACTTTTGTAGGAAGGAAATAAATACTCAATCCTATTTTTCCCCGCCAAAACGGTTTTCTCGAAAATAGTGTCATTAGTGTCATAGCGTCATTCTAAAGCAAAGCGAAAAAAAGGGAAAAAAGAGGACTTTTTTATTTGACATAATTCTTTATCAAATTTAATCTTATTTTAGTTTGCAACCTTGCAACTAAGGGGGTGGGGAATGATGGCGATAACTAAAGACAGCAAAATAAGCATAAAGTTTGAACATGAACTATATGCAAAAATTGAATCTTACGCAGCTAATAATGAAATGGATAAATCCAAAGTAATTAGATTAGCAGTTAAGAAGTTCTTAAACGTTACGCCGGTTGAAAAAAAACGATCGGCAAAGAATTAAAGAATGATAGATTTGATTTGGGGGCGGATGCCCATGATACTGCACAAATGTGTAGGCAATACCACCCGCCACCCAATACGTCCTCTCTATCACAAAGGTCTTAAATCAGAAACCATAACAGTGTTTTGAAAAAATTTAATTTGAAAAAGTTCATACTTTAGAAAAGGAAATAGTAATATCTGACAATGAAAGTCTCACTTCCTACAATACTATAAAAATGATTCTTAGATTTTATGATTCTATCTTTTGTTTTTTTTTTCTTTAGTTTCATTTTCTTTGATTCTAAACCTTACTATTTTTCGAATCAGTTCATGGGGCATAGGTTCCGTGATTGGAAATTGAATAGAACCTTTTCCAGATTTAAACTTTGAAATTTCCTTTTGGAATTTAATATTTCCGGATGGTAATGCATAAAATCCAATGTGATTCTTATACGCTGCGAAATGGACTAAATTCCCATTCTGAATAAATGTTGGAATTGCATATTTTATCGCCTCTTTTGCATTAGGTGCTTCTTCTCGAATAATTTCTCGTACATGATTCAATAAAATTTGAATGTCCTTTGGGAACGAATGTATATATTCATCTATATTTTCAGGTTTATTAGATTTCATTTTATACTTTCCTTGGATAGATCAAACTTTTGTATCTTTCCATTTTCCTTTTGTAAATAACCAGAGTGTATATATACCAACAGATGTTTCAGTTAACATCATTGCCCAAAAAACTCCGCTATAACCGAATTCAAAGTATTTCCCCAAAGTGAAAGCTAATGGAATTTGAATGATCCAGAAAAAAATTACATTAATTTTAGTCGGAGTCATTGTATCACCAGCTCCATTAAATGCCTGACTTGCAGCCATCCACCAAGCATAAACAAAATATGAATAAGAAACAATGCGTAACCACTCAGATCCTATAATAATTACTTTTGGATCCGAAGTAAAAATCCCAATAATTCTTTCGCTTAAGAAAAAATATACGAGAGACACTAATACCAAATAACACATATTACATAATCCAGTAACCCATACTGATTGTTCTGCTCGGTCTGGTTTTCCAGCTCCAAGATTTTGCCCTACCAAAGTGGCAACTGCATTTGACATCCCCCAAGATGGCATTAATGTAAACATCATCGTCCTAAGAGCAATCGTGGCAGCAGCTATAGTCTGACTCCCAAATTCAGATAAGATTCTCATAATAAAAATCCAGGAGGTCATACCAACAATCATTTGGCCTATACCACCTAAGGAAGTTTTGAGTATACCGTGGATTGTTTCCCATTCAATTGTAAGATGACTTTTCAGAATTTTGATATGTTTGCCACCTCGAAATAACAACCAAAATTGAAATAGGACACCAGTTCCTCTTCCAATATTGGTAGCCATTGCTGCTCCTGTGATACCAAAAGCAGGAATAGGTCCCCATCCAAAAATAAAAATTGGATCTAATAGAATATTTAAACCATTTGCGAGCCAAAGTACTCGCATTGAGATCGCTGCATCCCCTGCTCCACGAAACACAGCATTGATTAAAAATAAGAGTATAACAATGAGATTACCACCTAACATCCATTGCATATAATGATATCCTTCATTTAGGATCCATTCATCAGCTCCCATTAGTAATAATAGCTCTTTTGAAAAATAAATTCCTGCGATAGAAAACGGAATAGAAGACAAGATTGCAATCCAAATTGATTGAATCGCAGCAATACCAGCCAAATCTTTTTCTTTTTCTCCGATTCGTCTGGCAACAATGGCAGTCACTGAGAAAGATAATCCCATTGCAATTGCATAGAGAAGAAATAAGTAAGTTTCTGTAAGTCCAACAGTTGCCACTGCTGATGCTCCTAATGACCCTACAAAATAAATATCTACAACTGCAAAAACAGATTCTAAGACTAGTTCTAAAATCATAGGGACTGATAATAGAAATATTGCCTTTCTTAAACTGATTTCAGTGTAATCTTCCTCAGAACCAGATAATGCTTTTTTTAAATCTTCCCATAAACTAGCACTTGTCATTTTCTACCTACTAACCTTAAGAATTTGCATCCAAATACTGATTTAATCGACTCAATGTTTGGTGAGCACCTTCAATTGCTCCAAAGTCTACGACTGTATTCCTAACACTTGCATTAGGAAAGGTCATCTTCATCTTGATAATTGTCTGATTTTCTGATAGCTCTAAAAAACTAATCCTTACGTTGAAATTATCATCCTTTTCAGTTGAGCCAGAACCATGAATATATTCTAAATATTCGTTATCTCGAATCTCTTTGTATTGAACTAAATTTGGATAGATAGTTCCATTGGGTGCTTTCATAGTATAAATCCATTTACCACCTACTTTGAATTCTCTAAGTTCAGTTGTAGTTGAAAAACCGTTGGGTCCCCACCAGAGATTTATATTGGTTGGATCTGCAAAGGCAGCAAAAACGTCTGCAATTGGATGTGATAATTTTTTTTCTATTATCAATTCATTTGTTTCAGGTAATGCATCTTCTTCCAATTTTTCAAAACTCTGTGACCATCCTTCTTTCATACCAGAATTTGCGAAGCCATCACGGATTTGGTTAGACATAAATTCAGTTATAAGTATAACCTTCGTTATTCCATCATTTTCTTCAAATAAAACTCTTAACTTTGAATTTAACATGGAACGGTCACCTGAAACTCCGGCGATTTTTTGAACTTCTTTCACCCATTCATCAGGATGTTCATCAACTAGATCACTCATCACAAAACTTTGATAAGGTGTAATTTCTAAAAACTTTCCTTTGACTGGATAATCAATTCCTTCAGGAGATCTCATCACTATTCTATAGGAACCACCTACTTGGAAATCAAAGTCAACAATTGGATTGGTAAATCCTTTTGGACCCCACCATTTTTCAATATGAAGAGGATTTGTCCAAACTTCCCAAACTAGTTTTAATGGTGCCCGAAAAGTGCGTTCTAATCTTACGATTTTTTCCTCTAATGTGAGAATTGCTTCATGTTGGTACATACTATTCTTTTCCTTTTGTTTGTTGTAAATCCATCAAGTATTGGTCCAAACGATCAAAACGTTCTTCCCATAACTTTTTATATTGTTGTAACCATAAATTAGCTTCTTCTAATGCTTCTGTTTTGATGCGACACGGGCGATATTGCGCTGATTTCCCTCTTTCAATCAAACCAGCTTTCTCTAAGACTTTGATGTGTTTTGAAATACCTGGCAGACTCATTTGAAATGGCTCTGCTAATTGCAAGACAGTCGCTTCTCCAGAGACAAGTTGCATAAGGATTTTTCGACGCGTTGGATCAGCAAGTGCCTGGAAGGTAGAATTTAAGGATTCTTCCGTTTGCTCTAATTTAACCATTTAGCTAATTAACCTTTTGGTTAAATAAAGTGATGGATGCTATTTCGTCAATCGGAATTGTTAGACCTGGGAATTTCTTGGATTTGTTTGGGTACACTTGGGATATGAGTATCCCCGCCCGATTAGGGTGGGGAACTAGACCCGCCACCCAATAAGTCCTCTCTATCAGATTCCCTCCCTTTCTGGAAGATGATTTCAAAAACTCAGAAATTTAGTTTGGAAAAGTTCGTAGTACCACTGTTTGATTCGATCTGTTTTAGGAAGCCCTACCGATCTTTGTTGCTTCTTTGACTTCTATCAATTTTCCAGTTTTGACATCATAATAATATCCATAAATAGGGATGTCTTTCGGAATCAAAGGATGGTTTCGGATTCTTTTGACATCATCGATGACACTTTGTTCCAAATGATCGAAGGTTAAAAAAGGAATGTACTTCGCTTCGTCCGAGCCACCTGATTCTTCTACGTTTCGCCAACCATTTGAATCAATCGTTGCTGTTTTTAGACTTTTCGAGAGGAGATTGCGTATGATTGGATCGGTGAATAACTCCATCCCGCAGTCTGAATGATGGATGACAAAAAATTCTTTGGTACCTAATAACTTATACGATATCACCAAGGAACGAATGGCATCATCACTTGCTCGACCACCAGCGTTACGGATCACATGTGCATCACCTTCTGCAAGGCCTGCATATTTGGCAGGATCCAGTCTTGCATCCATACAAGTAAGGATGGTAAAACTCCTCGCAGGAGGGAGCGCTAGTTCGCCTTTTTTCCCAAATTCCGATGCATATTTTTCGTTCGCACCAATGACTTCTTTGTGTACTTTGCTTGTTTCTTGTTGTATGAGCGTGTTTGACATAGTGAAAATTAAATCCACTATAACAGATGCGACAAGGAGAGAATTTTCCAGGAATGGATTTTCATGTAAGATCTGTACATTCCATTTTGCAAATGACTAATACATTGGAGACGTTTTGGTATTTGGGGACAGAAATGAAGTGAGAGGAGTCCATTTGCGCCAGGGATCTGGAGGGCTTTAGGTCCAATGAGGTGAAACCTCTTTGGACGGGAGCGAACGCGGACCCCGTAGGAGCCCGTTCCTTTATAAAATTTAGCTTCTGTTAAAGTTCAAATTGAGGCGCCCATAAAAATGAGCGCTTGTATCAATTAGGAAACAAGTGGATAATCGATGTAACCTTTTTCTCCGGGAGTATACAAAGTGGCTTCATCAAATTTTGCAAGAGGTATCTTCTTTTGGAATTTAGTCACTAGATCTGGATTTGCAAGGAATGGTTTTCCAAATGCCACCAAATTAGCGTTACCTGATTTTAGATCTGCTTCAGCACGTTCTGAATCATACCCTCCACTTAAAATAAGAGTTTGTTTAAAATTATTTCTGATAGCAGAAACAGTTTTTGGTTCAACAGTTGGTGCGCCCATTGAAGAATGATCCACTAAATGAATGTACACAATACCAAGTTCATTTAATTTTTGTGCCAATAAAGAATATTCATCATGGGTTTCTTCAAAAGGAAATAAATCGTTAAAGGCTCCATAAGGAGATAATCTGATTCCCGTTTTTTCTTTACCGATTGCATCTGATACTGCTTTAGCCACTTCAAGAATAAATCGAATACGGTTTTCAATTGAGCCACCATATTCATCTGTTCTTTGATTGGAAGAAGGATGTAAAAATTGCTCCAACAAATATCCGTTTGCTGCATGTAATTCAACCCCATCAAATCCGGCGGTAATTGCATTCTTAGATGCTAAAACAAATTCTTGTATTGTAGACTGAATTTCATCTTTGGACATTTCTTTTGGTGTTGGATGATCTACCATTCCATTACTATCTGTCCACATTTTGCCTTTTGCCATAATGGCAGATGGAGCAAGAACCTTTGCTGATTTTGGTAAATTAAATTCATGACCAATCCTACCAGTATGCATCAATTGAATAAAAATTTTGCTATCTTTTTTATGAACCTTATCAGTAACAACTTTCCATGCTTCTGTTTGTTCTTTTGAAAAAATTCCAGGGATTCTCGCATAACCTAAACCATTCGGAGATGGAGAAGTTCCTTCTGTAATGATAAGCCCTGCTTCTGATCTTTGTTCGTAGTATGTGGCGACGATTTCACCTGGAACATTTCCTATTGATCTCGATCTTGTCATGGGTGCCATTACAACATGATTTTTTAATTCTAAATTTCCTAATTTTGCTTTTTCAAACAACAAACTCATATAATTTCCTATTCGATCCTTTAGAAAATAGACGGATTTCTCTTCTCATTTGATATAAAATAATTTAATATTAAACCTTTTTTCCAAAAAAATAAACCTACAGATCAAAACCCAAAATGGTTAGGTCATCCTGTCTTTCCTGCCCATTCTGAAAATTTTGGAGGGATTTTAATAGTTCTTCTTCCACCTCAGATAAAGACAAATGAGTGGTGTTCAAAAAAAGTTCATGGAGTTTCTCTTCCCCAAATTCTTCATCATTTTGATTAAATGCTTCATATACACCATCTGTAAAAATAAACAATCGGTTTCCTGATTCAAATTTAAGTTCAACATTTTCATACTGGGTTTGTTTTTTGAGTCCAATCATTCTTCCTGTTTTTGCTAACAGATTTAATTTTCCATTTTGAATTAACACGGCAGAAGGATGACCAGCAGAAGCAAATTGAATTATTTGTTCTTCAAAGTGTATATCGATGATGATGGCGGTCAGTAAGCTGTTTAATGAAACAAAATTATCCATAAATTCTTCATTAAAGATTTCCATCACTTTACTTGGAGTGAGTTCAAATTCTTTAATTGGATCATACAAACCTTTGATCGCCATAGTGATCATAGCAGCATGCACTCCGTGGCCCGTTGCATCCGCTACCAAAATTCTAAATCGCGAATCCTTAAGATGAGTGATGTCAAAAAAATCACCACCTACTTCTGAGACTGGAAGGTATTTGAATACAAAATTGAGTTGTTCTAATAATTTTACATCAACAGAGATAGAATTTTCCTGAATTTTTTTTGCAACAAATAGATCTTTTCTCAATACATTGAGCGTTTGGTTAAGTTTAAATGTTCTTTCTTTTACTTTTTCTTCCAATTCTAAATTTGATCTTTCTAAATTGATTTTGACCTTGTTCTCCGCGATTTCTTTTTCTTTAATGATAAAATTGTAACGATCAGCCAATGCAAAAGCAAGTAACATCATCTCTGCAGCCGATCCATATTGTGGACCTTCCATTGTAAATACATTTGTAGGAATATATCCTAATGCTCTTAATGTTGAAATGATAAGGGCAAGGAACAAAAAGGCAAACGCTAGAAGAAAAAAATAAGCAATCCTTTGTCTTTTAAAAGAACAAATTACACCGATGATAAGGATCCATAAAGAAGTAATCGTATGACTTAAAACTAACCATTTGATAAACATATCAAAGTTTACAATGTAAAGAATAGGGAGTATCAATTGGATTAAAGTTAAAATCCAATTGATTCGATCAAGACGCGGTAATACTTTTTTAGTCTGAAGTAATGTCCGCATAAAAATAAGGAATAAAATTAATACAACTGAAATCAGTAAATTGATGGCATATTGGTCTAACCAAGGTGAGTTGTCCCATAAATACTCGGAAGCAATTCCATTATGAGTTGCGATCGCAATCGCAGAACTCAATACAACCAAAACATATAGTAAATAACTAATATCTCTTAGAATCAAAAATACAAAAAGGTTAAACACGATCATCGCAAGTGTCATTCCAAAATAGATCGCCTGCAATACATGATCATCGATTTCATGTCGGTCATAGGATTTTTGTTTCCAAAGTTGAATTGGTAAGTTGATTGCGTTTGGAGATTGTACTTTTAAGTACAGTATAGAAGTTGCATTTTTTGGAAAGACAATGGGAAAAACAAAATTTCTGGAAGGATATGGTCGATGCATTGCTGCTACAGCATACCCAGAAGGAATGAATTTCACTCCTTCATTTGTTTCAAAATACAAATCCAAAGTCTTTAATCTCGGATAACTCACAACCAAACTAGAAACAAATTCGTACTCATATGGATTTACAATCTTTACCTTAAGCCAATAGGTTGATTTAGAATAGGAATAGTTGAAGGCTTCTTTTGCATTTGGATTCTGATGAAAAGGTAATTTGGAATCATTCAACCTTAAATCTTGGAATTCAATTTGATGATTGGTATCCTCCAAAACATACATATACTTTGCTAAATGAATTGGTTTTTCTTGGATTTGGTTTAGATTGACAATGGATTCGTTTGCTGACAATTCAGAGCAAATCAAAAATACCAAACATTGTAAGATGAGGATTTTAATTTTCATTTTGGATTTTTAATTCTTTCTATTTCCTGAAACAAATCGTATGAATAAATCAGATTTTGTTGCGTAAAAATGAGAAATCCATCGAAGTTGACACTCAATCCTTCTGGTCCTAGAAAAATTTTTCGCAGTAGTTGTTCTCCATTTTCAGCAAGTAATATTAATTCGATTTGATTCTCTTCACTGTACTCATCATAACAAGAAAGAGTGATAACAGTATGTTTTCCATCAAAACTAAACAATTTGATTACTTCAGATTGGATCGGAAAATGAATGATCTCGTTTCCCATCTCATCGATCATTTGAATGGAATGGTAATCATTAGTGAATACAAGTTTATCTTCTACGATGAGAATGGGTGATTTTGTTACAGCAAAAGAATGAGGACCTAAGGTATCTGTACAAGTAAAGTCCAATTCCTTCATGATATTGAGTTTATCATCTAACAAATAAGATTTGTCCCAAACAAAGGGAATCAAAATTCGATTTTTGAATTCTAAAGGAGGAGATGTGATTTCAAATGGTAACTTGATACCCGAATCATGCGTTTTTGAAAATCGTTTTTGTTCCCCCGTTTGGATGTTGTCTACGATTGCATAATAGTAGTAAAAATTTAATTTTGAATCAATAAAAACTGGGTGAAACTTGGAACTGTATTGAAATAAAATCTCATAATCATTGTTAATTGCAAATACTCCTTTTAATGTTTGAAAAAGGATGATTCCTGTTTCAGTAAGGAAAGTTTTACCAGAAAAGGCATCACCATTTGGAGATTTTAATGTTTGGATCAATTGTTTTGATTTTAAATTGTAGATATGGATCTGATTCCCATGGGGAAGGTATAATGTTTCATCGATGATCGTAAAAGAAAAGTTATGTACCACTCGGTATTCAGAAACATCTCTTTCTTCAGTTGACAGAACTTCGTAACAACGAAAGGCAAGTGGAATTGAAATTTTTAAATTACCATTCAGATCAAATAATAACAACTCATTTGGTCGGTTGAGTTTGGAATCATATTCTGATCCTTTTTGAAATCCTTGGTAATAACACAAATGTCCAGACTGATAAAACAAATAAGGAATGGATAAACCTTCCGTAAACGGTCGTTTGACTGACTGACTCCAAAGGATTCTTTTTTCAATGAAATGAAAGGCCGTGAGAGTATACGTATCATCGAGAATAGATAGAATCACAAATTGATCGATCGAGATCCACTCTGTAACCAAAATGGATTCGCCTTCTCGCATCGTATGCAGTAAACTGACTTCACTTGGAAATCCTTTTGTTTTCTCATCCAAAAATTCGTTTGGAAATTCCCTTTGAAACCAAGTACGCAACCAAAGTTTTGCCGAACTG
Organism: Leptospira levettii; assembly: GCF_002812085.1. Taxonomy (NCBI): domain Bacteria; kingdom Pseudomonadati; phylum Spirochaetota; class Leptospiria; order Leptospirales; family Leptospiraceae; genus Leptospira; species Leptospira levettii. Next base: position 1,242,907 of record NZ_NPDM01000001.1, on the reverse strand, counting down.
GGTAAGTTTTGAGTTCTTTTTAAAAAAATTTGTTTGAGTGAATCTCTTTCCTTTACTGCAATTTTTTCCAAAACTTCTGTAAAAAAGGAATAAGGATAGTTGAATCCACCATAACGCAAAAGGTGTTCCACTGATGGATTACGTATCAATTCTAATCGTTGGTCATCAATTAATTCCGCAGTTTGTTCGTAGTACTCTGGATAGGTGGACCTTGGGTCTCCTGTCCCTTTGACTCGGATCCACCAATACTGATGGCACTCGGAACATTCATAAATTTCTCGGTAGGGATTTAGTGTTTCTCCTACAATATCATGGATCGGAAACTTAGGAGTTTGGCTCAATTCTTGGATAGGCTCCAAACGAGAAAATGTTTTTGAACCATTTTGACAAAACAGACAAGCCATAACTAGAGGCTGTTAAGTTAGATGTACCATTTTTACTTGGTCAAGTCAAATTCCAGTATTGGAATCTTAAATTGAATTCCACATAATTCTTGGCAATTTTTTGTAAGCTTTGTAAAATAAGTCATTCCTTATGCCTACTTCGCAAAAAACCTACGAAGTCCTCCTCGCTGAGATCCAAAAACTAGAACAGGAGAACCAAACTCTAAAACAAACTCAAATTAACCAAAACTATCACCAAACAAAGATTAACAACTTACTTCAATTCACACAATATTCTATTGATACTATTTCCGATTCGATCCTGTGGTTAGATGAAAAAGGTAAGTATATTTTTGTAAACAATGCTGCTTGTATCAATTTTGGATATTCAAAAGAAGAATTTCTATCGATGACAATGTTTCAAGTTGATCCCCTCTTCACCAAAGAGATTTGGGATGCTCACTGGCAAGAGATTTTGGAGAGAAAATCTTTTACATTAGAAACAATTAACAAACGAAAAGATGGAACTACCTTTCCAATTGAAGTGACGGTTAACTTAGTTGAATACGATGGTAAAAAATACAATTGTGCAATCGTAAGAGATATCACTGAACAAAAGTTAAATGAGTCAAAACTAAAACAAGCAGCACTTCGGTTGAGTGAATTAAACGCAACCAAAGACAAATTTTTTTCAATTATTGCTCACGATTTGAAGGGACCACTTGGGTCACATAGAGAGTTTACCAAAAGTTTAAGTGAAAAAATTACAATCCTTTCCGACGAAGATAAATTTCTTAACTTACAAATTTTAAATGAATCATCTGAAAAACTCTATTCACTAATGGAAAATTTGCTCCATTGGGCAAGCACTCAAAACGGCATGATCACATTCCAACCTGTATTGATTTCTTTATACGAATTAATTCACAAAACGATAGATCTTTTGTCCTTATCAATTCATAAAAAAAACTTAACAATTCAGAATCTAATTCCCAAATCGTTTCAATTGAATGCTGATTCTTTTATGATCGAAACAATATTTCGTAATCTAATTTCAAATGCAATCAAGTATAGCAATCATAACCAAACAATTGAAATTGGATGTAATTTTTCCCAAACAAAGAATGATACTAATTCTAAAAGTCATTGTTTTTATGTGAAAGATGAAGGAATCGGTATGTCGAAGGATCAAATCAATTCCTTGTTTCGTTTAGATCAAAAGGTTTCAACACCTGGAACAGCACAGGAAGTTGGCACTGGACTTGGTCTCATCTTAAGCAAAGATTTTATAGAACAACATGGTGGTAAGATTTGGGTGGAGAGTGTATCAAAAGAAGGCACAACGTTTTATTTTGAATTAGGACAACACACAATCTAATGGAAATTTATTTCCAATGTTTGCTCATTTTTTATTCCAACTTGCGATTCTAATTTTTTTTTGATAGAAACAGAATCTAAGATTTTCATTTTTGAAAGAATGCGAAGCAAACTATTTTTCCATCTTATATTCGTTTTATTTTTCTCTGTTCCACTTTTGGCACAACCCGTTACCCAAACAACTCCAGAACCAAATCCTCCAACTAGTCCCCCTCCCAAAAAATCGTTTTTTGGATCGAGACTAGCCGTGTTAGAACTTGCTGGTGAATTTGTACAAACTCCTTCAGAGGGTGGACCGCAATCCGTCTCAAGTATTCTCAATTCTGCACGTGTTGCTTCCAGTTTTGTCAACAGTAGTAACACAAATAATAATTTAAACCCTCCTGGTATCATCACAGAGAGTGCGGAATCAAGACCAACCTCCACAATTTCGCCACGTATAAAATACTCACATCAATTCTCAGAAGATTTTTTTATTGGATTTGTTTATGCGAAAGGAGAACAATATAACGATACAAGGACTAGTTTTAGTACAAATGGACTTTATCTGAATGATAAGGTTAGATCTGGTGTGAATGAAGTGGGATTTAAAATCGGTTTAGGTCCCATTAACTATTTAACAGATTCAACATCATCTGAATTGAGTTTTAGTTATTCTGAATTATCATCGAAAGGCCCATTCCAATCTTTCCAATTAAAATTTCCATTTTTACGAACAGGAGAACAAACTGTAACAGAAGGTTATGCGTTCTCAACCGGTTCTGTAGAATTTAGAACAAAAAATTATGGAATGAATTATGGTTTTGCTACATCCATCACTGATTGGCTCAATTTTTATATGATTGGAGATTTAACAATCTTTGCTGGCCAATTAAAACTACTGAGTTATGGAATTGAAACATCTTCCACAGGTAGTTTAAATGCAAGTAACCAAGTTGTTTTTAGCTCACCTGTTTCCAAAACTGATTTAACAGCATTCCAATCAAAAGAAGGATTGATGCGTGGACTAGGTGGTGCTTCCGTTTCTTTGGAGATGGGGCTTGTGTGGAAAGTGTTTGATACTTTGGGAATCAAATATGGTGGGTTTTACCAAATTTCCTCTTTTAGTGTTTCGGAAGTGACAGGATTTAATTTAGGCCAAGGAAAAACTCCCGTCGAACTCAGCTCTGTTCCAGACCTAAATTCTTCGCAAAGTTCCAAAGAATTTGGATCTTTTGGTGTGAATGTATCTCTAGTTAAAAACTTTTGACATTGTTTCCTTGTCTTATCATTAGAGGGTGATCCCTTTTGTGATAGGACAAAATGAAACACAAATCTATATTATATGCTCAAAAACTAGACTTCCAATGGCCAACATCCGACCCTTTTTTGTTCTGTGTACACCACGAAGATTTTTATCCTAACGGCAATGGAAAATTTGGACCCAAAGCATCCTTACAAGGAAGACAAATTGGACAGGACTTTGTTGGAAAAGATGGATGGCGGATGTATCATGGTGAGACCATTCCTGGTTTTCCAGGCCACCCACATAGAGGATTCGAAACCGTAACTGTTGTTCAACGAGGATTGGTTGACCATGCAGATTCACAAGGAGCTGCTGGCCGATATGGTGATGGTGATGTACAGTGGATGACGGCAGGTGCCGGTATCCAACATTCTGAAATGTTTCCACTCATCAATGAATCAGAAGAAAACACTCTTGAACTTTTCCAAATATGGCTCAATTTACCCGCCAAAAATAAGTTTGTTGATCCACATTTTAAAATGTTTTGGAACGAAGATATACCAGTAAAATTTCTATCTGATTCAAATCATAAGCAGGTCAAAATTAAAACGGTCGCAGGTTCTTTGTTTGGTGACAAAGCATTGGATCCACCTCCCAATTCATGGGCTGCCGACAGAGCAAACGAAGTGGGAATTTATATTTTGGATTTGGACCCTGAAGTTCAATTTGTGATACCAGCGACTTCTAAAGAAAATAACCGAAACATGTATTATTTCCGTGGTGAGGGACTCGTTGTCGATGGAACACAAGTCCCTGGCAAACATATGTACAACCTAAAAGCAGACGAAACTATCGAAATTCGAAATGGATCGGAAGCCGGTAGAATTCTGATCTTAGAAGGAAAACCAATTGCAGAACCTGTTGTCCAATACGGACCATTTGTAATGAACAAACAAGAGGAAATCCAACAAGCGTTTGATGATTACCGTAAAACTCAGTTTGGTGGTTGGCCTTGGGACTCATATGATCCCGTCCATGTTGGCAAAGGAAGATTTGCCAAACACGCAAACGGGAAAGAAGAAACACCCACAAATTCAAAATAGGAAATTGGTGGGTATGCGGATCGGTAAAATTACCGGTCCGTTAAACAACCAGTACTTGCATCTTTTACCATTTGGATGTACTTCCATAAATAACCACTTGTCACTCGGTACGGCGGTTTTTTCCATTTAGCACGTCGTTTTTCTAATTCTTCGATACTTACTTTTACTTCTAGTTTATTGGTTCGAGCATCGATGGAGATCACATCACCGTTTTCCACCAAAGCAATTTCACCACCTTCCATCGCTTCAGGTGTGATATGACCTACCACAAAGCCATGGCTTCCGCCAGAAAATCGTCCATCAGTGATGAGGGCTACATTATCACCAAGACCTGCTCCAATGATGGCAGAGGTTGGTTTTAACATCTCAGGCATCCCTGGTCCCCCTTTTGGACCCACATAACGAATCACAACCACATGGCCAGGTTTCACTTTCCCATCTCGGATGCCTTCGTTTGCTTCTACTTCCGAATCAAAACAAATGGCTTTCCCTTCAAACATTTCCCCTTCATGGCCAGTGATTTTTGCAACTGCACCTTTTTTGGCAATGTTACCATATAAGACTTGTATGTGGCCTTCTTTTTTGATTGGGTTACTCACTGGTCTAATTAGGTCTTGGTCTTTTGGAAGGTCTGGAAGTGATTCCAAATTTTCTGCAATGGTTTTCCCTGTGACAGTTAGACAAGAACCATCTAACATTCCTTCCTTCAGCATAAATTTCATGATGGCAGGAGTTCCACCAATTGCAAATAGGTCTTCCATCAAATACTTCCCACTTGGTTTCATGTCAGCAAGTAGAGGTGTTGTATCGGTTACCTTTTGGATTTGGTCGAGGTCCAAATTGATTCCCATCGTACGTGCAATGGCGATCATATGCAGTGCTGCATTTGTAGAACCACCAAGGATGGTGATGACACGTAAAGCATTGAGTATGGATTTTGGAGTGATGATATCAGAAGGTTTGATGTCTTTTTCTAAAAGATTGTACATATACTTTCCAATCTCTTGGCATTCTTTCTTTTTTTCTTCACTTCGTGCTGGAGAAGACGAACTGTATGGTAAACTCATTCCCATAACTTCAATGGCAGTTGCCATTGTATTGGCTGTGTACATCCCTCCACAAGCTCCAGGGCCTGGGCAGGAATTTTTGATGACTTCTTTAAAATCTTCTTCTGAAATTTTACCGTTAATTTTTTTACCGTATGCTTCAAAAGCGGATACAATATTTAATTTTTCACCTTTGAAATGACCACCATTGATGGTTCCACCATACACCATAATGGCAGGACGGTTGAGACGAGCCATTGCCATGATAGCACCTGGCATATTTTTATCACAACCAGCTGTGAAGATTAGACCATCATAAAAATGAGCACCTGAAATTGTTTCGATAGAGTCAGCAATGATTTCTCTCGAAGGAAGGGAAAACCTCATTCCATCATTCCCATTGGTAATTCCGTCACTCACACCAATTGTATTGAAGAGTAGACCAACCATTTGTTTTGTATCGATGACACTTTTTTTTTGTAAGGCAGCAAGTGTTGTCAAATGCATGTTACATGGATTTCCATCAAAACCTGTACTACCAATTCCAACAAAAGGTTTGTTTAAATCTTCGTAAGGTACTCCTGAACCAATGATCATGGCTTGGGATGCTGGGAGAGATTCATCTTGGGTTAAAACACGGCTGTATCGATTCAAACTCATAATTTACAATTTCCTTGGGAATAAAGTCAAAATGGTAGAGTCTTAAAGAAAGGAAAGCGGATTTTCAATTTTAAGGTAGTGTCATTTCGATCAGGATTTTGTTGTCGTTGTTCGCTTGGGCTAACTCTTTTTCCCAATCTAAAAATTCTATTTGCAAACAACTGTTAGCCTTATCTCGTGAAGATTGGGGCAAAAATCCATTGGCAACAATCGCTTTTGCTGCTTTTGCAATTTTACCTCTTGCCGATTCTAACCATTGGATTTGAACAAAAGTAGCGAGTTGTGTTCCTGTTGCCGGTTGGATACCAGCTACTTCGCAGGATTCCGTTACGGTAAATCCATACCTAGTTTTAAAGCTGTCGGTATTTGCGTTTGTAGTAGCCTTTGTATTTAAAATTCCCGATTGTAAAATTGATTCTTGGCAATCTGGAACTCGGTTTTGTAAGTTTTTTGATTCGTTTAGGAGAAAATTGACTTCCGCTTGTGTCACAATGAGTTGGTTCACATTACAAATCCCTAATGGTCTGCGACTACAAGTTCTAGAATTTGTATTAGTATCAAGTTTGATACAATTGCCCGAATTCCTCTGCCAATACAATGTTGTTAGAATCCAAGTTTGTTCTTCTTCCTTCTTATTTTGCACATCCTTTCCACTTTCAAAACAAGATGGAAGTGCCAGAATAGAAATCATGATGATGAACCACTGTTTCAAAACCTTACCTCCATTCCAATATTGATGAGAGGAATGATCGCCATTTTACCATTGGGTGTTTGGGATACGATGTGGGGAGAGTTCACTGTATCATAGGTAGGGCTTGGATTTTGGTTTCGTTGGTAATTTTTTGTATTATCAAAATCAAAACCAGCTTGGTTCCTCCTACCGTAAAAATTCACGAATTCTATGTAGGTATTAATATAACCCCATGAATAGTTTTCAATTCGGTCAATTCGCAAGTCAAATTGGTGGAAAGGCAAAAATCGATCACTATTATAATTTCCTGAATAATTGGGAAAATATAGATTGAGTCCGAATGTTGCTGCTTGGCTTGCTCGTGTAGCCCCTGTTATGGGAGTATACGGAGTACCAGAAAAGTAACGAAGTCGTCCACCAATCATCCATTCTGGATTAAACTTATAACCAAAAACTAAGTTTAGAATATGAGTTCTGTCGAGGTCGTACAATTCTTGTTTGTCATTATTGTAGATGATCTCCAAATTATTATCATCATAATAATTGATATAATTTGTACCAAACTTCGTTTGTGCCAACAATGTTCTAGAATTGTTTTGTAACGTTCGATTCCTTGTCTCATCACTTGTGAGTCTCGATTGGTTGTTGATTCTTTTTGTAATCGAATTTGTATACGAAATCCATCCAAACAAACCTGATTGTTCTCTTGGGTCTCTTGTTTTCTTTAAAAAAATCTCAACACCTTCGGAATACCCATAACCAGCGTTAGAGTAATTTAGGTTCTTGGGAGTAATAGGATTGGCTAAAACTTTTGCCGTTTCATTTACGAAAATACGTGTATCATTATTGAGAGCATAAGGATCGATTATATAAGCATCTGGAACAATGATGTTTTGGAATATATTCCGAAAACCTTCGATTTTAATTTGCCAATTGTTTGCAAACTCTTGGCTGATTCCCAAAGAATTATGCTCAGCTCTTTCCATAAATAAATTTGGATTCCCGGATTTTTTTGATAAGGCTTCCACAGAAACAGGAGCATTATAATGGATTCCATGCCCAGCCATTATACTTGTTTTTGTTGCATCAAAAACATAACCGGCAGTAACTCTAGGTGCTAAATTAGTTTCATTACTTCCCGAATAATTATCTACACGTGCACCAGGAGTGAAACGAAACCCTCCATACTTCAATTGGAATTCTGCATAGGCAGATTTTTCACGGTACCGAATTCGATCACCATCGATGACAGAACGAAACGCAGCATTGGAATTCAATAAGTCGTTAAAAATATTGTAAAACAAACGGTTGTAAGATGAAATATTTTCACCTTTTAATGTGGTCTCACGAAATCGACCCTGTACACCTGCTTCAAATTTTAGGTGTTCTTCCCACAATTCCCATTCAAATGAATTTTGTACGTAGGTGATGGTATCTGAGGTTCTATTTTGTAATCCGAAAATATTTTCTGCTGTGAGAGGATTTGTGAATCGGAGTTCAAAAAATTCATCAAACCATGTTCGTGAATAAGACAACGTATTTCGAAACGATTTTCCTTTCCAAACATATCGCACACCATCCGTTCGGAACATTCGGTCAAGACCAGTAGGTGGTCGTGGGTCACCGCCACCTCGTTCTAAATCTGCCTGTGCTTTCGTATATGCTTGTCTATCTCTCGTGCCAAATGTTTGGAATATGATCCGATGGTCTGAATGAAGATCCCATATCAATTTCCATTGGTAATCATGGTATTCAGCAAATTTAGCATCATCAGGAATCCCTTGCGGGTATGCCTGGAGGAGCACTAAGTTTGGATAATTTTTTCGTCCAGAACTGATCATCGCAAGGCCAGGTAATACTTTTGTTTGGTTATAAATATCAGATAAAAATAAATTTACATTGATAATGGTTTTATTTTCATCCACTCGATCAGTCCCTTCAATAGCGATGATCCCTCCAGTCGCATAACCATACTTTGCTGGGAAAGCACCTGTATACACATCAAATGATTTGATTAAATTGTTATTTAAAACAGAGGATTGGTTACCCAAATGGAAAGGATAAGGTAGTGGGAACCCATCAAAATAGTATTGGTTTTGCCTTGTTCCTCCACCACGTAAGGACAAGTCTCCTCTTTCACTATTGGAGTATGGATTTCCCGTTAGTAAATTGGTTCCGATATTGGTAAATACAGAGGGTAAAATTCCAACTGGTGCACCAATCACAACTCCAGGTACAGTTTGTAAGGCTTTCAATGAATCACCAGACACTCCTGGTAATCGTTTGATTTCATCTTGGACAAGCCCATATCGAGAGAGTGGAGTTTTATCCCTCTCACCACTCACCACGATTCCAGAGAGATTTGTCTCAGAGATCGAAACAAGAATTACCTGACCTTTGAAACGAATTTCACGGAATAACGATTCGGTTCTATCAGCAGTGGAAACCTTGATCTCATAATAACCTGGTTCAGGAAACTGTAGTTTGGCGATCCCCTCCGCATTGGATATACCACTTGTTTTTCCTTTTTTTGAAATCACAACTGCATTGGGAACTGGTTTCCCGGAATTGGATTTTACAATTTGAATCGAAATTTCTAAATTTCCTTCTGCAAAAATAGAAACTGTTCCAACCGTAGAGAAAGTAAGAATGAGAACAATCAATCGGATTGTGTATGGAGAAATGATTACTTTCATTCTGAGACAGGGATTAGGTTTTCAGCAATTTTATAAAGTTCGTCTAATGATTTTTTATCATCTAAAAGTCGGTAACTCTGCAATACCCCTTCATAAACGATAAACAACTGTTTTGCGAGAGAATTAGGGTCCACTTTTTTGGAAATATAACCATTTTGTATCGAATTTTGAAGAAATTCAGATAAACATTCGATCGTTTGGTTGGCTATCCTTTCAATTTCAGAACGAATGTGAACTTCTTCTGAATTAATCTGGGCACGAAAATTTGCCATTCCACATCCAAATAATTGTGACATCCGAGCTTCTCTGGAAAGGATTCGCACCCAAGCTCTAATAAAGTCTAAAGGTTTCGGATTTCGTTTCATCAAGGTTTTCAGCAGATTTAAATTTTCGTCAGAATAAATTTTGAGAACTTCTTTGCCCAACTCTTCTTTAGAAGAAAAATGTTGGTACAAACTTGCCTTCACCGTTTTGGCTTCATCAACAATTTGGTTCAAACCAGTCTCTGAATATCCTTGTTTTAGAAAAAGGTTTCGGCTGACGGCTAAGAGACGTAATTTAGTCGGTTCCTTCTTCATTTCTGTCCTAAAATGAGGATAAACTAAATCCAATCAAGAAATACACCGACCAGTATGTTCAATTTTTTCTGTTCCCATTTTGGATTTGTCGTATAAAAAATCCTTGCAAATACATACTGACTGGTATGTATGTTTTCTGAAGGTGAAAGATGAACCCAGAATTAATCTCTATTCATGAAGTGACTAAAACTGTTTCCGAAGCAATGAACACTCGTCATAGCATCCGAGAGTATGATCCAAAACCAATTCCAGAGGAGATTCTAAATAGAATTTTTGAAACATCATTGAGAAGTCCCAGTTGGAAAAACTCCCAACCTTGGAAGGTTCATATTGTCAGTGGAGCCAAAAAAGAACTACTCGCAGAAAAACTGACAAAAACAGCAAAAAAATCTGCACCAACTCCTGAAACGTCTTGGCCTGAATCTTATCCAAGTGATGCCAAAAAACGTATGTTTGATTTAGGTATGAAAATTTATGGAGTGGCTGGCATCGATCGTAAAGACAAAGAAGCAAGGGACCAATTTATGCTTCGTAACTTTAGTTTTTTTGGAGCGCCTACTGCTGTTTTTATCACTTCCAAATTTGATCTTAATTTTTTTGTCGGAATTGATTTGGGTTGTTTCCTTCAATCCGTTTTACTTCTCGCTAGAGAGGAAGGGCTTGGAACTTGCCCACAAGCTGCATTGGGCGCTTTCCCTGAAGTGGTTCGTGAAACACTTGGTCTAGCGAACGAAGAAAAAGTGATCATGGGTTTAAGTATTGGTTATCCAAAAGCAGATTCCGATTTAAATCGTTACCATACACCAAGAGAAGGATCGTCTGATTTAATTCGATTCCATTAAAAAATCATTTCGGATTCTAAATCTTTGGTATAAGATAGTACCACAAAACAAAAGTTGGGTAACTATGTATAACAAAGATTTCTGGAACGAACGTTATGTGAGCGAGGAATATATTTATGGAAAGGAACCGAATGAGTTTTTACATTCCCGACTTCCCAATTTAAAAAAAGGGAAAATCCTTTTTCCTTGTGAAGGAGAAGGAAGGAATGCTGTTTTTGCAGCAAGCCTAGGTTGGGATGTGTTTGCATTTGATCAGTCAGAAGCAGGAAGACAAAAGGCCATCCAGTTAGCAAAAGAAAAAAATGTCACTTTCCATTATGAAATTTCTGATGCTTTAACATACCCGTATGCGCCTGAACAAATGGATATGGTGGCACTGATTTATAGCCATTTTCATAAATCGATACGAACAACTGTTCATCGAAATTGTGTAAGAACCTTAAAAACCGGTGGAATTTTACTATTGGAAGCATTTTCTCCTGAACAGTTGAAATACACTTCAGGTGGACCAAAAGATCCAGATATGTTGTACCAACTCAAAGACCTAAGAATGGATTTTTCAGAAATGAGTGTTGAATATGAAGAAACACTTGAAATTGAACTCAATGAAAGTCCTTTCCATAGAGGCAAAGCAAGCATTGTGAGAGTTGTTCTTCGAAAGATTTAAATGTGAATCTTTTTAATGGAATAGTTTGAGCATTGAAAGTTACATTCAATCTGATATAATATGAATTACAAAATTAGAGAAGCCAATGAATTGGATATTGATCACATTTTCCAATTCATTTTAAAAAAAGCAGAATTTGATCGGAACTTAGGAGATTCCTTGGGTTTGGTAACAACTAACAAGGAAATCATAAGAAAAACTATGTTTAATGATCATCCATATGCAAAAGTTTTATTGGCAATTGATACAAACAATCTCCCAATCGGGATTGCCATATACCATTTTAGATATTCCTCATTTACAGGCCTTCCTTCCGTTTGGTTGGATGATCTTTATATAGAACCATCGGATAGAGGAATTGGATTAGGCAAAAACCTAATGCAATCTCTAATTGCAATTGCAAAAGAAAATAACGCATCCGATATAAGCTGGATTGCTAGTGACTTGAATGAAAGTGCAAAGAAGTTTTATGATAAAATCGGAAGTAGACAAATTCAAAAAAATGGTTCAACCATTACCTACCAATTAACATTTACATCTTAGAATTATAGGTGAGTTAAAAACTCTCGACAATAGTTCATTCTGTACTCATAAACCGACTATAGTTTATCAATCGTTATTCTAATTTTGTCAAATGATTGGTAAAAATTAGTTATTTCCATGGAAATTGAATTTTTCCATTTCAATGAACAATATGTTATATCATGAAATAGAACATTAGAAACTTCTAAATTATTTTTTTGACCTAAGAAATAAATTTTAATTGAAATTAAATGACTAGTTCCGATCTCATGTTCGATAGAGTTAACATCAATTTTATGTTAACTCTAAGAAGTGAAATATGTTCAATTTGAAAAAATCATTGTTAATTGTTGTCAGTCTAGTTTCCGTAACGATTTGTTTGTTAGGATACCTTCTATTTTTTACTAAAACATTCTTAAGTTTGAACTAAATTCAAATATAAGGTAAATTTATATGATAGATGTTTTGATTTAAGCTTACAGCAGTTGATAAGATAACGATTTCAAATTATTTTATACTTTCTAAATACTTCAATATACTGTCTTCTCCGCGTTCTTCTGCTAGTTCAACAATACTAACACCACCAACTGTTTTTGCTTTTGTCTCAGCTCCAGCTTTTACCAGAAGTTTGACAAGGTCCAAGTTACCACGGAACACGGCTCGGTAAAGAGCTGTTTCACCCATCGTATTACGAAGGTTGACATTGGCTCCTTTTTGGATGAGAAATTTTGCTAACTCCATTTCTTCTTCGTCGACAGCTTTGATGAGGGAGGAATTGCCAAGTGAGTCCTTCGCATTGATGGAGACACCTTGGGCTAATAATGATTTAACTTCTTCTAGATTCCCTTTTTCAACCGCATGGAAGAGACGTAATTCCAGACTAGGTGGATTTTTAATGACAGTTTCATCCTCCACACATCCATTCCCAACCACAGCGATTAGTAAAATAATGAGAAATGGAATGATATTTTTGAAAATTCGGCTCGATAAGATTTGGGACATCTGTTTTAGTCTAATAGTTTAACTATGAAACGTCGATCCATTTTTCTCTTTAGTTTCCAGTTCCTTCCTATTTTGTTACTTGGGATGATATTCACCTCTTGTATTTCAATCATCAACCCAGGTGAGGTAGGGCTTATGTGGAGGCCTTATAGCTCGGGACTCAGTCAAAAACCTTTGGAGTCTCGAGTCCAAACCTATATGCCTTGGAACAGTGTCTACGTTTACTCAATCCAATGGAGTAGTTACCAAGAAAAGGTAGAAGTTTTAACTCGTGACGATTTGACAATCACTGTGACAGCCAATATCATCATTCGACCCATACAAAATGAAATTTATGAACTGGAGATGGAAATAGGCAGAGACTATTACGACAAGGTAGTTAAACCCCAATTCAGAACCGCAATTCGAAACATACTTTCTGCTTATAATATGGTATCGATTTCGAAAGAGACTCCCAATGTTTCAGCTCAGATTAAAAAATCTTTAACCGAAAAATTGAAGTTTAAACATGTTGAGATTGATGATGTGATCATTGATGATGTTGAATACAGTCCTTCCATTTTAAAAGCAATAGAAAGTAAACTCACAAAACAGCAAGAACAAGAGCAGATGAAGTTTGAGATCAACATTGCCAAACGTGATGCTGAAATCCAACAAATCACTGCTGATGGAAAAGCCAAAGCAGTGTTAATTGAAGCTGAAGCTCAGGCTAAAGCCCAAAAGATGATTTCTGATTCATTAACTCCCAAATACATCCAACTGAAAGCAATGGAAAATCCAAACAACAAATTGATATTTGTACCGAACGGGAAAGATGGATTGCCAATCATTGTAAATCCTGAAGGCAAATAAAGAAATCCGGACCAAATCCAAACCCCACTTATGCGGGGTTTGGTGAGAAGGTTATAAATTTAAAATCGATAACTTGCTGACATAGAAAAGGAAACCCCTTCTCGATAGGAACGGAAGAGTTTTTCTTCGTTCAATAATTCATCTTTAACATAGATTTTGAACCTTTGGTCTGTGACGTTTTTTGCAGCAAATTTGAAATCTAACTTATCATCCATTTTATGCGAAAAAACGATATCAGTTAAACCAACCCCTCTTTCATATGCATCAGGAGTTCCATTTGCTCCCACAACGAATATTCGATCACCAAAGTAGTTGTAGTAGAAACCTAAAGTTGTCGTTTTCAATTTATTAAGAAAAATATCGAATTTAAGATTCGCAACAAAGTCAGACTGTCCTTGCAGTGGTCTTCTTATGTTTGTCGGATCATAAGAGAAACTTCTATCAATCGGATCTAAAAGACCAGCTTTACCTACAGTATATTGCTCCCACGAAATTACATTCACGAGCGATTTGATAAAGAATACGTTTGTCTCAAATCTAAATTTATCGAAAAATTCTCTTCGAAAATCTAATTCTACACCGCGAATAGTTGCACGACTAGCATTTGCGTAAGTAAAGAATGGAGAAATTTGACCTGCAACAGGTTGACCAATTAATTCAATCGGATTGGATAAATCTTTTAGGAAAGCACCTGCTCCGACATAGTTTGATCCACCCATAAAGTATTCGTAACGAAAATCAAAGTTATGAATATATGTTCTTTGAAGGTTTGGATTACCACGAATTCTATCCCCACCAAAATACGGTGTAAAGGCAAATGGTGATAATTCTCTAAAGTCGGGTCTTGTAAGAGTTTGTGAATAACCAAATCGTAAATTTTGATCCTGAAGAAATTCATATACTAAATTTACACTAGGCAAAATGTCCTTAGTTCGAATCTCACCAACACCGTTATTATCAGCAGAACAGATATTATTTTTAACTAAAAGAATTCTCTCTCCTTCTGATCCTACATCACAACCATATCCAGGCCTTCTTACATCAAATTGTTCTTTTAGTACGAATGTTTTTACTTTTTGATAGGAGTCTTCGTAACGTGCTCCACCTATAAATCTGAATTTCGGAAACAATGGTAGATCGAATTGAGAGAAATAAGAATGTAACTTCTGATATGCGTCGTAAGCGTTTGGTTCTACTTGTCTTTCCGAAAATGTTCGGTTGGCAAGTCCCGTGCTATTAGTTCTTAAAAATTCAATAGGGTTATAAGTGATTTCACCTGGAACTAAGTAAAGATCACCTGTTCCTGTACCAACATTTGATTTAGAACCAAATTCTCTAAAGGTAAACGATTTAAATCGATCGAGTGCAGAACCACCGAATTTAAAAGAAGATTTTAAACCATTCCACTGATCAAAAGGAATTTCATAAGCAACACTGAAACTTCTTACTGTATCATTTGAAGTTGAATAAAATCTAGATCCGTCTGGGTTATTTCCAAGTCGAGTCGGAATCGTTGTTACAGGGCTAGTCTGAGGTCTTCTCCATACTTGTTGGGTTAAATTTGGTTCATCACGTTTAGCTTCCCCATAATTCATTTGCCAATCTAATGTATGAGGTCGATTCATCGAACCTAAATTGACAGCATGTTTTCCACCGAAGCTAGTATTGAAAAGTTGGCGACTGATGAAATCATTTGTTTGAGAAAAAAATTGAAAATTGTCAATGTTGTTAGTTCCAACAGATTCTCTTACTGATTTTTCGGAAGAAACTGAGTAAAAGTTCTTCAGGAAGAATTGTTGTCCTGATGTTGGTTCATAAGCCAAGTTTAAATTATTACCGAAAAGTCTCTCTTCTAAATAGATATCAGCATCTTGCGTTTGTAACGGAGTAACTGTTGTTAAGTCTTTTACAGATAGATTGACTGGGTTACCAGGAATATAACGTACATCTTTCTGTCTTTTAAATCGATAATCAACAGAATGAGTTGTTCCAAAAATTACACCCAATCGTTGTCCTGATTCCGTTAATTTAAATGTATTACCAATCGTGAAATTAAAATTTTTATCATAAGGAGCTTTTGTTTGATCAGGTGACCATTGAGAAGGAAAAGTAACCCCTCCGACATTAACAAGTGTTGGATTCAGTCCACCGAAACGTGATCCAGGCTCAAAAGGCAAAAATTCAGGAACCGCTTTTACTGCAGAAGGAAGTTCTTGGTTTGCAGTTGGTCTTCCAAAAAAATCTCCACCTTTAAATGTTAACCATTTATTGCGAGTTGTGTTAGAATTGTATCCAACTCCCATCCCGAAATTCACAGTTAGTTGGTCAGGATATTCTTTAGTTTCAATTTTTACTAAACCACCTGAAAATTCGCCTGACTCTTCTGGAACAAAAGATTTAATCACTCTAATATTTTTAATCAATGATGCAGGAAATAAATCCAATGGAACAACACGTTTGTCTGGCTCTGTGGATGGGATGTATGCATCATTTAAATAAGTAGAGGAATATCTTTCACCTAATCCTCGAACAAATACGAATTTTCCACCAATAATTGTAATCCCTGTTACACGTTTAATTACATCACTGGCTGATGAATCTGGTGATTTTTTAATCGATTCCGCACCAATTGAATCAGAGACAGTTGCAGATTTTTTTTGTAACTGCAAAAGAGCTGCATCTGATTCATTGATGGCTCGGTCCTTCACTTCGACAGTTTGTAATACTTGCGCACCAAATGTTACATTCATTTGACTTGGTTTTCCAGCAGTTACAACAATAGTTCTGTTTTGCGGACCATAACCATACATTTGGTATTCAACTTGGTAAGTGCCAGGAGGTATCTCTAAAATGTATTTTCCGTCAAAATCAGTTTTTGCGAATTTTTTTTCAGATCGTATAACAATGGTCGCACCAAAAACGGGTTCTCCGTTTTCAGAATCAATAATAGTTCCTCGAATTGATCCATTACTTTGAGCAGATAGGCCAAAAGTTGAAATAAAAACCAATAAGGATAAGGTAAGAAGAGTTTTGATTGATTTCATAAATTCCTTCAGAGCCAAGCTTATAGAATTTATGTGTACGTAAATGAAAAGGGGATTAGATTGAGTTACGTTTATGTGAACTAATTATTACAAACTGATTACAAAAACTAAGGTCCAATCACTCCAACTTTGTAACCTGATTTTGTTCCGAAGACCATCTTAATTTGTTCAAGGTCGATAACTTGATTATCAATTTGAATCTTTATTGTTTTAGGTTTATGACCTATGATATCTCCATATATTCTAGGTTTTTCCCAATCAATTGAGGTGATTCTATATTGTTTACCTTGGATACGATTTTTAATTTCTGTAATTGCAAAAGATTCTCTTGTTTCTAGTACTTTTTTATACTCTGCTAATGGAGTCGTATCTAAAAGAGTTCCTTTACCTAAAGTATTTGGAAAAATTACAGACATCTTTTCATCCCAACTCACATAATAATCATTTTGTGAATTGTTCTGTATGATTTCCTTTAAGAAATTTTGAACTGCAAGTTCTTTTGTTTTTGAAGATTTTACCCAATCACTATTTTTAGAAGCATATGCCCTAATGAGCTTGTGGTCTTTTTCAACTTGAAGAATAACTTTTTGATTTTCAGCTTCCATTTGCTTGCGCCAATCTTCTTGGTTACAAAATGAAAAACTTAATAAAGAGATTAATAACAGGAGAATACGCATCATAAATCCTAGTGACCTTGGGTTAGGCCACTAGGTAAAGTTTAATTTAACTATCTTGCTCTATAAACAGTCCAGCCTTTGTACCATTCAGTGGAAGCTCCACCAACGTAGGTACCTGAAAGTGAACTAATGGTTCTGTAGTCAGGTTTTGAATCTCCAAAGCCACATTCTGCTGTAGAACCTTCTGAATTAATCGGAGTCGAACTTATTGTAGTCGATCCAGTTGGTGTAATTGCTGTTGTTTTACCTGTTTGGTAAGCTAGGTTTGAAATTGTTGCAGTAACAGCGGGATAGGTTCCAGATGTTGAGGTACTAACAGCTGCTGCATCACCAAAACCATAGATAATCGCTCTATTAATTGTCCCAGCAAATCCTTCTCTCAATCTCATTCCTTGGCCACCAGAAATACCAGCACCTATTAATGTTACATTTGTAATCGTCGGATTTGTACAACGACTTAAGGATCCTGAATTGCAGGAAGAACCAGAACCACTTGTTACATCTGTTCCATCCATCTCAAATCCATGTGGATCAGTTGAGAAGGAACCGCCACAAGATGATGGGTATTTATGACCAATTAAGTTTGTCATAGTTCCCGTGAATGCTTCATCTAAGTCGAAGTCGTCATCGAGACCACCAGTTGCTAAGAGATTTGACCAAGTTCCAGATCCACCCCATGCTTCAATTCCGTCATCCAATCCCCTATGAACCTGAACGAAATTTAAAACCGATTTAGATGAATAAATGGATAAGTTATTTAACTCATCACCTGGAGCCACTTCGTTCCCAGCAAATTCTATGATGTTATAAGACATATTCAAATTTTCAACATCGGAACCGATTGCCCCACCATAACCTGTTGGTGTTGTTCCTTCTGTATTTGAAGATCGAGAAGCACCACTTGTTCCAATGACAACTAGTCCACCCCAATCGCCAGGGAAACGTGATCCCAATGCTGCTGCGGAAGACCAACAAATTGGGTCAGCTGCAGTTCCGTTTGAAACTAATTTAGCACCTTGTTTGAAGAATAGAGATGATCCTCTTTGTCCAAAAATAGCTGTTCCAGGAGTTACTGTGATTGTTGCACCAGATTCAACCGATACAGTCCCTTGGAGTAGGATTCCACCAGACCATGTTTCTGAACCAGTAATGGAACCAGTCTTGATTGCTGGACTTCCAAATAATCGGCCTCCATCACATACTGTCTCTCCTACAGTTGGATTCACAATAGGATATTCTCCTTTGACAAAAACTCTGATTGCCTTCACTGTGATCGAATAACCAGAATTACCTGATAACGAAATTTGGTTGGTATTCGTTCTATCATCTAAGTTCAAGTTTACTGCCAATGTTCCAGGTGCTCCAGTTGCATTTGTATAATCACTAGCTGGTAGGTCTAGAATGTATGTTGTTGCTGGCACTGCACCAGAACAAGCATTTGCATTCGATGCTGATGCAGCATCATTTGGTGTAAATGTAAGTGTGCCACTAAGAGCCGAAACTTTAAATAATATAGTAAACTCACCATCCACAGTACCATTTGCTGGAGGTGCACCCGCTGTCGCGCAAGTAGTAAAGTCAGAAATAGATGTTTGACCACCAGATAAGTAAGCACCGGAAACAGTAACTTTTCCGTCTTTCATTGGTAAAGTATCAGCTCCTCGCAATGTTCCAGTCAATACCACAGTGTATTCTGGCTGGTTTAACAAAGCTGCTAAACCAAGAAACAATGCAGTATCATCTTTTTTCTTTCCTGGGCAATTGATCATCGTGAATCCCATCATCGCGATGAAAAGAAGCACCATGCTTTTTTTGAATGAATTTTTCATTTTCTTCCTCTTTCGAAAAAATTCGAATTTGTTTCGCTAGCGGGTCTTCCCGGAAAGGGATTCGCAAAAATTCTCCCTCTAGCAATAGAAACTATGTTCTTTATTTGTTACAGAGGGATGACAAGCTGGTGAAGGTTTGGTAAAGGTTTCATGAAAGAATGATTAAGTATGGAGGCGGTTTAGAATTTTAACGAGATTACTTTTAATCCTACGGATTTGGTCGGGAGTTAACTGTAGTTCACCAGATTCTGCTTTTTCGATCACACGTTCTGCTTTGGTGACAAAAACAATTGCTTCTTCATCGATGGCTTCTTTCCGCAATTGTTTTTCACGGTAGGCATCCAAAGCCTTTTGTACATCCAAAAGTTCTTTGGAAATGCCTCCGATTGCGATATTCAATTCGACAATGTTTTCATCCATATTGAATCTGATGAATTCCCATTAACCTATACTTTAGTATCTATTGATACAAAACATCGATGAATTTTTTCTTAGCTTCCAAATGTTCTTTGAAGGTAGAAGAAAAATAATGGGATCCATCTGGTTTTAAAAGGAAAAACAATTTATCAGATTTCATTGGTCGAAAGGACGCTTCGAGTGCTGGTAAACCTGGGTTAGAAATTGGACCAGGTGGCCAACCTCCATTCATATATGTATTGTATGGTGATACTATTTTCAAATCAGACTCAAATAGTCTTTTTTTAGGTTTATCGAATAAGTACTGTATGGTGGCACAAGATTCTAAGTTTATATTTTTTTCTATTCGAGTCAGAAATACTCCAGCCATCATTGGTCTTTCTTCTTTTCGGACGGCTTCTCTTTCCACTATCGAAGCAAGTACAACTCTAAAATGTAGATCAGCAGGTTTTATACCTTTTGCTTCTGGGATGGTCTCCAATTTTTTATAAAAACGTTTGATCATCATTTCAGTGATGCGTTCTAAAGGGTAGTTTAACGGGACAGAATATGTTTCAGGAAATAAATAACCTTCCAAAGTATTGGCAGGTATATTGTATTTTGTAAGTAATGCCTGGCTTTGAGTTACTTTTAAAAATTCTTCTCTTGATGGAACGAGCTTTTTTGTGACTAAGAGATCACCTATTTGACGATTGTTATATCCTTCGGGAACTGTGAATGTGATGAGTTTGACTTTTCCGGAAATAATGACATCTAAAATTTTACGAGAACTCATTCCATCATTGATGTCATAAACACCTTGTTTGATTTTGTTTCCAGCTCGTGTAAATTTGATGAGATAATTAAAGTATACGCTAGATTTAATCATTCCAGCATTCGCTAATTCTTTTACAACACTGGAAGAAGGTTCACCAGAATCAATGATGAGTTCGTATTTGTTTTGACCGTCTCCAACGGCTCCGCCTTTGATTTCATCCACGATGAAAAAACTGATGAGTGCCAAAACTAAGAGTAAAGCAGCACCTAATCCTGAAAGTATCAGGTATTTTTTAACTTTTGAATTCATTCCTTCCCCATCCTCTGCAACTATCGACAATTACCAAATCTTTTTTAGGGTCTTACGACTGGTTCTCTCTCCAAATGGATGGAAAAAGTTTCAAACACACGTTTTTGGATCGATTCCGCCATGGCCAATAATGCTTTTGTGGTTCCATTGATATTAATTAGACCCAAACAATGGTTCGTGGAGATACCCACTCCACCTGGAAAAATATCACCTTTTTTGATTCCGGAATGTTCGATAAGCCATGCTGCCGAAAGTTTTTTGGTTCCATTGGATTCGTTATAGATTGGAGGATTAATGAATCCTAGTTTACCTGTTTGGATTAAAAATTTTTGTATCTCCGAGTCAGATAAAATTGGGTTTGTGAAAAAAGAACCAGCAGAACGAGTGTTAGGATCACTTTCATCTAATACCATGGATTTTTTCTTTCTTAAACCAATTATTAAATTTCTTAGAGACTCTAATTGTAAAGTACGTAAATTTTCATTAGTATTGAATTCTTTACTTTCGCTGATTAGAAGATCCCATTGTTTTTTGACTTCTGGATAAAGAACACAAGGTTCCTTTTGTTTTGATAGTTGGAAAGTAACAGAGCATACAATCCAATTTCGAAACTTTCCGGATTTGAATTCACTATTGCGATATGTAAAATTACAGTCTTGTTTTGAAATTGAGATTTCTCTTCCAGTTTCATCCAAACATTGAACGGAAAGTATTGTATCTTTTACTTCTTGGCCATATGCACCAATATTTTGAATCGGTGATGCACCAACTGATCCCGGGATTCCTGATAAACATTCAATTCCAGTTAACCCTTGTTTGACGACATATTCTACAAATTGGTCCCAGATGACACCGGCACCCACCTCATAAATGACAGAGGATTCATTTGCTTCTAAACATCTAATACCAGGAATTTGAATTTGTAAGACAACTCCATCAAAACCAGAATCGCGAATGATTGTATTTGATCCACCACCTAGTATCATATAAGGGAGATTTTGATTTTGGCAATAGACTAATGCATTTTTAATATCTTCTATTGTTTTGATCGATATAAAATACTTTGCCTCACCACCTAATCGAAATGTTGTAAGGGGAGCGAGTGGGATATCATTTTGGACCAACATAGTTCCAATAAAAAGTTTCCTCAAAAATAGTAAGTAAGAAAATCGGTTCTATGGGTCGATCCAAACTGAAAGTTTACGAATATTCTGGCTGTAGTACGTGTAGAAATGCACTCAAATATTTAAATTCCAAAAAAATCGAATTTGAACAAATTCCCATTCGAGAAACTCCACCCTCTGTTACAGAATTAAAGAAAGCAAAACAATACTTAGGCGATATTAAAAAACTTTTTAATACCTCTGGCAAAGATTACCGTGAAGGCAATTGGAAAGAAAAATTGGGGAAACTTAGCGAAGACCAAATTTATAAAGAACTTTCCTCCAATGGAAATTTAGTGAAAAGGCCATTTGTCGTTGGAGACGGATGGTATTTAGTAGGTTTTAAGGAAGGGGAATGGGGGGAACAGATTTAGGCGAGTTGCGTGAAATTGGTATCCCCGCCCTGATTAGGGTGGGGAACTAGACCCGCCACCCAATACGTCCTCTTTATCACATACCAACGATTCGAACAAACTGATTCGCATTCCTACAAATTATTCTTTCAAAAAGTTCATATTTGCTCGCGGATCACATCAACTTCAACTTTCAGTTTATGTTTACCACCGCCAAATAAAATGCCTTTAAGAGGCGAAACATCTGAATAATCCCGACCAATTGCTGTAATAATATATTCTTCAGTGATCAATTTTCCATTCGTTGGATCAAAATCCAACCAACCGAGAGTTGGACAATATACTGATACCCAAGCATGGGTTGCATCACTTCCCTGTAATTTTTGAGTTCCTGGAGGAGGAAATGTTTCTAAATACCCGCTAACATAACGACATGGGATTTTTAACGAACGTAAGGTGGCAATCATCAAGTGAGAAAAGTCCTGACAAACACCTTTTTTTTCCATTAACACTTGTTCTAATGGAGTATTGATATTAGTTGCTTTAGGATCATATTTAAAATTTTCAAAAATATATTTCGTTAGTTCAAGAACAGCGACATAAACTGGCTTGTTTTCACTAAATATAAATTTTGCAAAATCTGCATATGCGGATTTCGAAGAGATATATGGAGAAGGTTGAAGGAATTCAATCGCTTGTAGGTCGGCATCAAGTGTTGAATCATGGATGATTTCGTAAATACTCTCCCAAGGAGTAGATTTTGATAAATCAAAATCAAAACTTTGATGTGTTCTTACCGTTGACTCAACTACTACTTCTAAAAAACGATGAGGGTCCTCAACCGAAAATAAAAACACTTGGTTTCCAAAATAATCCCTTCTAAAGGATGACACAACTGGTTTTGGATTTACTGTCACGTGAGTTCTGTAACAATCCTGATGGTTTGTGGTTAGGGGATACATATGTGCCATGTTATGACAATAGGCTACTAAATCATCATAACTATATTTAGTTTTATGAATCACTCTAAAATCAGCCATTTGTATCACCAATTCTAGTCTGTTCTTCTGTGTAATTAAAGTAACGTGATGAAAGTGCGTCTGATAAAAGCCTTAAATATCCATGTAATTCTTCTAACCAAACAGATACTGCTGTTAATGGAGTTTCTGCTTCGAAGAAGATAGCAATATCTTTCATTTTGAAATGTGTATACAATTGCAATGCTGCTCTATCTTCCGAATAAACAACTTTTTTATCTTTGCCAGGTAAAAATTGTAAATCTCCATTGATCTGTTCCAATTGGTAGGCTAATGATCTTGGATTAGTTGTATCAAACAGTAGTATGTCTAATACAGATTCTTGGTCAATCTTTCCGGAATACCTTCGATTATATGTGAGACGTATGTCACTGATTCTTAGAAATGTCTCAAAAGAAGATTTGTCTTCAAAACTTTTCCATTGGATCATACCTTGCAACATCAGAATCATGTTAATTGATCGTTCAATTCTTCTGCCTAAGTTTAAGAAGTACCATCCTGCTTCACGACTCATATTTTCAAAAGATAAGCCAGTAAGAGATGATAAATTAACAATAATTTTTTGGAGGAAATCTATGATTTGATCATATGATTCAATATTATGAGTAGATTGATCTTCCAAATGAAGAAGGATCTTTTTCATATCATCAGACAAACGATCTCTTACTGATTTAGAAGCAATCACCAAACTCCTTAAGTGAAAACCTAAACTACCAACAATATTTTTATTAACTGTCAAACGTTGTAATTCAGGAAATGGATTAGCAAAAAGTTCACCAGAATCGTCACCCAAAAAGCCGGGGTAACTATTTGTAACATGTGTTACCAATTTTAAAATATTCTCTAAAGATTCTTTTTCATATCCATCTTCAACCTGAAGGATTTTGAATACTGCTTCTCGTATCACTCTTGTTTGATTTTCCGATCTTTCTAAATAACGAGCTAACCAAAACAAATTGTCTGCAACTCGACTTGGAACACCCGAACTTTTTCGAGAGATTAAGATTTGGTCCGATTTAGGTACAAGTAATGATTCTTCTTTTTGAGTTTCTGTGGACAATACCCACAAATCTTTACTCCAAGCTCCACGTTGGCTTGTAATAAAAAATTCATCGAGAGAAGGAGAAACTCGAACAAGACCACCTGCCATAGTTTGGTATCCAGATCCAGAAGAAGACACAAAGGTTCTCATAATGGCACGGCCAGGGCGAAACCCACTCTCACCTAACACTGGAACTGTGGCAGATTCAATCATTTCTTGGGCAATGAATCTTTTGGGAGCATAATTTAATTTTTCTAAAAAACTATCTTTTCTTTCTCCGCTGAGTTCAACAAAGGTAACAGGAGTTTCTTCATCAGTTCTAGATACTGTTTTAAAAACATATTTCTCAGGGTTTTGTAAAACCAATTGAAATTGTTCTTTGTTACCCAACCAATAAGTTGGTGCCATTGGTAGTAATAAATCTTCACCTAAGTAAAATCTACATAACTCTGAATAAAATGGTAATAACGCACGATTTTCTAAAAATCCAGTTCCAATAGGATTTGCAATTTTTACATTTCCCGAACGCACCGATTCTAATAAGCCAGGTACACCTAATAAAGAATCCCCTCTTAGTTCTAGAGGATCCATAAAATCATCGTCTACTCTGCGCAAAATCAAATCTACCTGTTGTAACCCTTCAACAGTTTTCATGTATACTTTATTCTTTCGGACTGTTAGATCTTCACCTTGTACAAGAGTGTAACCTAAATATCCGGCAAGATATGCATGTTCAAAATATGTTTCATTGGATGGACCAGGAGTTAATAAAACAATCACTGGTTCTCTTCCACTAACACCCGATAATTGAGTTAAAGATTTTCGAAGGGATCGAAAGTAAACAGCTACACGATGAACCATCGCATCTCGATACATACTTGGAAAAATTCGAGACAGAACAATTCTATTTTCTAATGAATACCCTGAACCAGATGGAGCTTGCACTCTATCATTTAAAACATAAAAATTTCCGTCAGCTGCTCGGATCAAATCGCAAACAAAAAATAAGAGTGCTGGATTTTTAGCTAAAAAATGATTTGAATCATACATCCCATCACAAGCTCGCAAAAAGGATGATTCATTGAATAATATTTCTGCTGGAATTTTTTTCTCATACAACAATCTTCTTTTGGAATATACATCACGTACAAGCGCATCCAAAAGATCTGCTCTTTGGTTTAGTCCCCTTTCTAATATTCGCCACTCTTCACTTTCCATCACCAATGGAAATAAATCGAGTTCCCAAGGTCTTTCTTTGGCTTCAATTTGTTCAGACTGATAGAGATTATAGGTAACTCCGTTTTCTCTTAAAATTCGATCAGTATCACGTCTACGGTTGATTAATTCTGCAGGACCTAACTCTTGGAAAGATTTAACTAAGAATTTATATTTATTTCGAATTTGACCATCTGCATCATACAATTCGTCATACACACCTGGTATGGTTTTATAATTGTCAATTAGATGATAGGGATCTTTTGTCATCATTACTTAGAAGTAACCATACGTAAATCCAAGGTACAAGGAAAGGCTTTATTCTCCAAACGAACAGGTGGCAAACTTTTTCCTATTTTATGTCCGTGAGTCCAAAATCGAGAAATCCTTCTGGATTCCGCTTCATAAGCATTAATTGGAATTGTTTGGTAAGATAAACCTCCAGGGTGTGAAACATGGTAAGTGCAACCTCCAAGCGAACGATGATTCCAAGTATCGTAAACATCGAATACCAATGATTGTTGTGATGGCAATTGCGGATGTAAAGTAAAAACAGGATTCCAAGCTTTAAAACGAACACCAGCAACAAATTCATTTTGAACTGAAGTAGCTTGCAAGGGAACTTCAAACCCATTACAACTGAGTTTGTATCGTTCAGGATGAAATCCTTTTATTTTCACTTGTACTCGTTCGGTAGCTGAATCTACACCTCGAGATGTACCTTGTGAAGTATTTTCTTCACCTAACACATTCCAGGGTTCAAGAGCCATTCTCAATTCTATTTCCATTCCATCTAAGTGACAAATTCCATATTGAGGAAATCGAAATTCAAAAAAAGGATCAAAATCTTTTGATAAAAATGAAAAACCTTGGTTTTGTAAATCGAAGATAACTTCTTTAAAATCCCTATAGACAAAGTAAGGCAACATATATCGATCATGTAGTTCCGTGTTCCAATTGATTGGATTTCCATAATATGGTTCTTCCCAAAACTTACAAATGATCGCCATCATAAATGCTTGTTGGACTACACTCATTTGAAAATGAGGTGGCATTTCAAAAGCTCTCATTTCAATCAATCCGAGTCGTCCAGTTGGAGATCCTGGATCAAATAATTTATCGATCGATATTTCGGTTCTATGTGTATTTCCTGTTACATCGATCAATATATTCCTTAAAAGGCGATCCAATAGCCAAGGAGGAGTTGTTTTGCTCGAATCAATTTGTTGAAAAGCAATCTTTAATTCATGTAATGAGTCATTTCGTGCTTCATCAACTCTTGGTGATTGTGAGGTTGGTCCAATAAATAACCCAGAAAATAAATACGAAAGTCCTGGATGATTTTGCCAATAGGATACAATACTTCTAAGCAAAGATGGTTTTCTTAAAAATGGACTGTCACCTGCAGTTTCACCACCTAACGTGATATGATTTCCGCCACCTGTACCAGAATGCCTTCCATCAATCAAAAATTTTTCAGCAGTGAGTCGCAACTGATATGCTTCTTCATACAGGATTTTCGTTTTTTCTACTATTTCTTCAAACTGACTCGAAGGATGAAAATTAACTTCAATCACACCTGGATCTGGAGTGATCTTAAATCGATTTAACCTTGGATCATTCGGTGCTTCGTATCCTTCGATCACAATTGGTAAATCTGTTTCCAATGCCGTTTGTTCAATGGCATATATCAAATGTAACCAACCTTCTAAGGATTGGATTGGTGGTAAAAAAACTCTTAAATTCCCATTCCTAGGTTCCACACATAGGGCCGTGCGAGTATGAATCCCACCCCATGGATAACTTACGTTAGCCATAGTTAGAGGATATTGGCTTAACTCTTTTACTTTTGGAAGTGGCGATTTTGGAGAAAATGGATCCTCAGGATTCGTATAATATGACTTTCCACCTAAAGACTGTAATGGTAATCGTAAGCCGATTGGCGAATCTCCAGGAATTAAGAACATTTTTTTCCTGCGAAATTTCCATTCATCAGATATCCAAGCCTTTTGAAAAACATCAAAATCCAATGGTAAAACATACCCTACTTCTTTATGAAGGCCTTGGTCTAAAACTTTTAAAATCCGTTTTCTTTCCAAAACATCGTAAGAATTTAAACCATCTAACAAAGATTCAGTTTCTTCCGGCAAATTAGATTCTTGCCATAAATAATATAAATTATCTTCATAAGCAGGTAAAACAGAACTAGATGGTACATTTAAGTATTTGACTAAACTTGAAACAAACTTTCTCGCATCATCTGTGTTTGCCGAACCAGTATAACGATCATCTGCAAGTAAATGAGGGTTTCTCCACAATGGTTCCTTATCTTTTCGCCAATAGGATATCATTGCCCATCTTGGAATTGGTTCTCCTGGATACCACTTCCCTTGTCCATATTGCAATAATCCTCCTTCTGCAAAATGTTTTCCCAATCGTTTGATGAGTTGTTCTGATTTGGAATACTTTTCAAATCCTAGAGCATCAAAATTCCACTCTGGGGCTTCTCTGTTTTCCGTAGAAACAAAAGTAGGTTCGCCACCAATTGTTAATCGAATATCATTCTTTTTGATTCGTTTATTGATTGAATCACCTAACTTTAGAATACGATTCCAATCTTCTTCCAAATACGGTAATGTGACTCGAGGAGTCTCCAATACACGTTCTACGTGCATAGAAAATGAAAATTCCATTTTTGCTTTTTCAGCAAATCCGTAGATGGGACCTGCTGATTCAGGCTCTGGAGTGGCCGCTAGAGGGATATGCCCTTCTCCAGTGAATAATCCTGATGTGGGATCAAGTCCCACCCAACCTGCTCCAGGTAAGTATACTTCTGCCCAAGCATGGAGGTCGGTAAAATCAACCTCTGTACCTGATGGACCATCGAGTGATTTTACATCTGCTTTTAATTGGATGAGATAACCAGATACAAAACGAGCCGCAAGTCCAAGATGCCTTAATATTTGAACGAGTAAATATGCAGAGTCGCGACAAGAACCCAAACGTTTGGAAAGAGTGACTTCCGTTGATTGAACTCCAGGTTCCATTCGTATCACATAACCGATGTCATTGTATACTTTTGCATTTAGAGCAACAAGAAATTCAACAACTCTTTTTCTTTCGACTTTGATCGACTTTAGATATGATGATAATAGTTTACCTGGTTTTTTTGGTTTGAGATAAGGAGTGAGTTCTTTTTTAAGAATCTTATCATAAGAAAATGGATAATTTTCTGCATACTCTTCGACAAAAAAATCAAATGGATTGATTACCTTTAAATCGGTTACCAAATCAACTGCCACTTGCAAAATATTGGTTTTTTCTGGGAACACCAAGCGGGCTAGGTAGTTGCCAAATGGATCTTGTTGCCAATTCAAGAATTTTTGTTCAGGTAAAATGTTTAAAGAATAGGAAACAATATGATTTTTCGTATGCGGTGCAGGTCGTAAACGAATCACATGTGGAGATAGTGATATCGATTTATCATACTGGTATGTTGTGATATGGGTTAGGGCAACTCGTATACTCATAATTAGTTGGTAAAAAATCGTTCCACAATTTTCGATCCGATTTGATTGAGTTCAATTTGAATATCATCCAGATATTCGTGTAAACCTTTGTCAAAAATAGATTTGATATTTTCAGATCGTAACTTATTTAAATAGACTGTTGTTGCATCTTGAGCAGAATTTCGAGGTAAACCTTCCTTTAATCCTGAAATTTTTTCCAATGCTTCTTGCATCTCTTGGATACAAAAGATTATCGATCTAGGGAAAGTATCGTTTAAGATTAAAAACTCTGCGATATCCGTAGGATCGATTTTTTTATACCTACGGTTGTACATCTCATGTGCACTTGCAGATTTTAGAAGTGATAACCATTGTAATAAATCTAATGTAGATCCTACATCATGGACTGATGGAAGAAGGATAAAATACTTCATATCCAAGATACGTGTGGTTTTATCTGCACGTTCTAAAAATCTTCCTAATAAAGAAAAATTCCAAACTTCATCATGAGAGATCGTAGCATCAGAACATCCATAAAAACTTTGGCAACTTTTTCGAACTGTACTCAAAAAATCCGAAAGCCCCATAGACAATGTATCTCTATGTTCTCCATTCGTTTCTAAATAGAGTTTACGATAGTCTTTTACATAGAGGTAAAATTCATTTAACACTTCCCACATGGAAGTAGAAATATTTTCACGAATCGTACGGGCATTTTCCCGTGCTTTGGATAAACATTGAAAAATAGAATTAGGATTCTCTTCATCAAAGGTCATAAACCGAATGACATTCACAGGAGATGGTTCTGAATATTTTTTAGCAAATAATTCATAATCACCTGTGGTATGCACCAATGGTAACCATTGGTTAGGAACTTCTTCATTTAAATCCAAAGACAATTGATGATTGACATCGATAAAGCGGGAATAGTTCTCCGCTCTTTCAATGTACCGATTCATCCAAAAAACTGATTCGGCAACTCGGCTTAACATAAAAACACCTTATCCTAAAACCCAGGTGTCTTTTGAACCGCCTCCCTGGGATGAATTCACAACTAGAGAACCTTTTCGTAATGCTACTCGTGTCAATCCACCAGGCATAACGTAAATATCTTTACCGTACAAAATGAACGGTCTCAAATCAACATGTCTCGATTCTATTTTATCTGAAATTAATGTGGGAACTGTTGAAAGATTTAACACTGGTTGGGCAATATAGTTTCTCGGATCTGCTTTGATCAGTTCCTTAAAATCCTCTTGTTCCTGTTTAGAAGACTTGGGTCCAATGATCATACCATATCCACCGGCACCATTGGCAGCTTTGACAACCAAGTTATGGATATTATCTAAAACATATTTTAGATCCGAATCTTCTGAACAGAGATATGTTGGAACATTTGGAATGATGGAATCTTCACCTAAGTAATATTTGATGATCTTTGGCACATACGAATAAATTACCTTATCATCGGCTACGCCAGTTCCTGGTGCATTTGCCAGGGCCACATTTCCACGTTTATATGCTTCGAAAATCCCTTTAACTCCAAGTAAGGAATCCTCACGGAAACTAGATGGATCCATAAACGTATCATCGATTCTTCGATAGACTACATCTACTTTACGAAGACCTTTTGTTGTTTTCATGTATACCTTATGGTTTTCTACAACAAGATCCGAACCTTCAACTAAATACACTCCCATCTTTTGAGCTAAAAAACTATGTTCATAATAGGCTGAGTTATAAACACCCGGTGTCCATACAGCAATCACTGGATCACTGACATCTGTTAGATTTTCTAACATGGAACGTAAGTGATATGGATAATCATAAACTTGGCGAATGTTTAATTTTTCAAAAAGTTCAGGAAAGGTTCGTTTCATCACTTCACGATTTTCCAATACATAAGAAACACCAGACGGGCATCGTAAATTATCTTCCAAAACATGAAACGCACCTGCTCCATCACGAACGAGGTCAGTTCCTGTTATATGAATCCAAATGTCTTTTGGTGGTTTTAATCCTATACATTGTTTTAGAAAACCTGTACTAGACTCTATGATGTCCCGAGGAATGATTTTATCCTTAAGGATCTTTTGTTCGCCATAAATATCATTTAGAAATAAATTGAGAGCAAGGATTCTTTGTTTTAATCCTTTTTCAATATTGATCCATTCCTCACTTGGCACAATTCGAGGAATGACGTCAAAAGGCATAATCCTTTCTTGTTCTCCGCCATCACCATACAAAGTAAAGGTGATCCCAAGTGACATTAATGCACGTTCGGCGGAACTACTTCGTTTGAGTAATTCAATCCCACCTAAACTTTCCATTTTTGTTTTCACAAAATCATAACTTTTACGTGGAAATCCTTCATTGGAAAACATCTCATCATAGATATTTTTTGCGCTATAGTCTGCGATAAACATGGGTTGGCCTCTGCTAACATAAGTAGCAATATTTGTACCAAATGGAAAAAATGTCGGGAAACCAGGAGTTTCTGGCCTATCCGACATAAGAAAAAGAATTTCAGCTGGATTTACGCTTAAATAATAAGCAACGAAAGATAAAGGTTGAAAGCAGTGTATAAAATCTATACAGAATGATTAAACTTCTGTAGAAAGTGCAGAGTGAGAGGGTGAATTTTTCTTTTTTTTCTCTTCTTTTAAACGAAATCCATAATAGAGACTGCGAAAAAATTGTGAAAAAGGTAAAATTCGAAGAAAATGTACGTGTAACCAAAGTTTCCAAGTTTCATAACGAGATCGTTTTGGCCTCAAAATCGACTGAACCACTTTTTTTGCCAGTTGGAAAGGTTTTGAGTTGGATGGCACATCTGCCAACACACGGGAGAATTGGAATGATTTGCCAATTTGTTTGCGGTAAGAATCCCAAAAATAATCAAACGCAAGTTTGGAAGATCCGTACAATCCATACCCAGGAGTGGGGAAAATGGAGATGTTGGAACTAACAGAAATGATATGAAGTCCAACTGAGATAAGGTTTGTCAACTTTTGAATTGCAAATATGGGTCCGAGAGAATTTGTTTGGAATAAATGTTTCAGTTGGTTCCAATTTTCCTTATCATCTTCGGCAAATGTTAATAGTTCAGAATTGATGATAAACACATCTATTTTATCTAATGTTTCGATTGCAGATTCAATTAATCTCTCAATCTGATCTGGTTTGGACGGATCAATTTTGTATTTTTGTAAGTTTGCATGATTTGGAATTTCTTCTGGAGTGACATCCCCAACAACTACCAAGGCACCTTGGGAAAGTAATACTGATAAAAGTTCTTTTCCTAGTTCAGAAGATCCATTGGTTAATACAATTTTTTTAGAAGAAAGTTTCATGATGATCGAGTGATGATACTTTAATTGAGGGAGGGATCTTTGGTATGGTCTACAAAGTATTTGTAGATTCCACCTTTACTACGAAGAGCTTCCCGCCAAATCGATTCTGAATCATCTTCTTTAAATACGATGGAATCATCTACCAAATCAGAAACAACCCAAGACAATCTATCAAATTCACTTTCCAATTGTCCAGAAGACCAACCAGCATAACCTTGTAATACACGAAATTGGATTTGGTCAGAAGATAATACTTCTAACATTGTATCAAAACTTCGAGCCATATAAATCCCTGGAACCACTTCGACACCAGGATCAGCCGTTTGTTTTCCATTATGCAAAATGGATACAAACAGATTGTCTACTGGTCCACCAGCATACACTGGTTTGTTGGAATGAACAGTATCTGGTAAGTTTTTGATGAGTGATTCCATGGTTTGATCCGTGGGTTTGTTTAAAACCAGACCAAAGGCTCCGTCGTCATCATGGTCTACCATAAGGACAACGGATTTATGAAAAAAATCCTGAATCACACTGGAATTGGAAATGAGTAACTTTCCGCGCGTTGAATCAGGATGATCTGTCATTATTTTTTGCCGTGAATTTCTTCTAAGATACGATAAGCCACTTCTAATGTTTTAATATCGGAGTCACCTTTCACCATCGGTTCAGATTCTCCTTTAATACATTTTACAAAGTGTTCATGTTCTTGTTTGAGTGGGTTATCTTTGTGAACAAAGATTTTTTCCACAATGGATTCTTGTCTGTATTTGATTTCTCCACTTCCCAGTTGAGTTGTTGAACTTGCTTGTCTGTGTAGTTCAATTTCTTGGTTTGTAAAATCTAAAAATACATACGAATCTTTTTGGGAAATGTTTAGAGTTCTAATTTTTGCCTGAGAAGAGCGAGAAGCATTGAGGGAAGCAACACAACCATTCGCAAATTT
This sequence comes from Leptospira levettii, assembly GCF_002812085.1. NCBI lineage: Bacteria > Pseudomonadati > Spirochaetota > Leptospiria > Leptospirales > Leptospiraceae > Leptospira > Leptospira levettii. Next base: position 1,209,612 of record NZ_NPDM01000001.1, on the reverse strand, counting down.
TAAAACCACACTTGCAATATCCTCGTGATTCGAAACAACAGAAGATCCAACAGCTTTCACTTCTGTTACTTCTGATTTCACTAAGTTGAGAACAATGTCAATATCGTGGATCATCATATCAAGAACCACACCAACATCAGTAATACGACTGTTGTAAGGTGCAATCCTTCGAGATTCAATGAGAATAGGGTGTTCGGCAATTTTACCTAACTCAAGTACTGCCCCATTAAATCGTTCCACGTGGCCAACTTGCAAAATCAAATTGTTTTGTTTTGCTAAGTTTACGAGTTCTTTTGCTTCTTCCACAGTTTGGGAAATTGGTTTTTCCACTAAAACATGTTTTTTTTCAGTAAGCGCCTGTTTGGCGATTTTGTGATGTAAAAATGTTGGTGCTGCAATGATAATTGCATCAGCTTCTTTCAACAAATCTTCAATCGTTCCAAATGCTTTTGTTTTGTGTTTCTCAGCAATTTGAGTGGCACGTTCTGCATTGGCATCAAATATCCCGATGAGTTCTGCATCAGATAATTGTTTGGCCACGTTTACGTGGTACTGGCCCATATGACCTGTACCAATGACTCCGAGTCGGACTTTTTTATCCATAGATGCTCTCAATATTTTAAAGGATCAGCGGAAAAACAACTTAGATTTTCCCCCGCTGCCGACCTTTTCGCCAGACTCACGGGCAAATTCTTCCATTAGTTCTCTCTGTTTTTTAGAAAGTTTCTTAGGAATTTCGACTTTAATGATGACATGTTGGTCTCCTTTCCCGTAAGAACCGAGGTATGGGATTCCATGTCCTTTTAAGCGGAAAATTTGTCCACTTTCTGTCCCTTCCGGGATTTTCAATTGGATGGTTTTTCCATCAATCGAAGGCACTTCGATCTCTCCACCAAGGCAAGCCATGGATAAAGAAATGGATTTTTGTACGATGAGATCATTTCCTTGGCGTTCAAATGTTGGGTGTTTTTTGATATGAGTGACGACGTATAAGTCACCACTTGGACCACCGTTTGGACCGGATTCCCCTTCACCAGAAACTTTGAGTCGGCTTCCCGATTCCACTCCAGCAGGGATTTTAATATGAATGGTTCGTCTTTTCTCTGTTAGACCCTCACCTTTACAAGTTTTACAAGGATTGGAAATGACTTTTCCCTTTCCTTTACAACGTGGGCAAGTAGTTGTAACACTGAAAAATCCTTGGGTCCTTCTCACTTGTCCCGTTCCCGAACAATCAGGGCAAACGGTTGGCGAAGATCCTTTGGATGCGCCGGAACCTGAGCAATCCACACAGGTTTCGAGTCTTGGAATTTCAATTTTATATTCTTTACCAAGAGCAGCATCTTCTAAGCTAACTTCTAAATTATAACGGAGATCTGATCCCCTTTGCGGACCAGACCTTCTTCCACCACCGCGGCTACCACCACCTCCGCCTCCGAAAAATTCACTAAAGATATCACCAAAATCTCCAAAGATATCAGAGAAGTCAGTATAAGCACCAGCTCCATACCCTCCTCCTCCACCAGCATTCACACCAGCTTTCCCAAATTGGTCATAAGCTTGGCGTTTTTGCGGATCGCGTAACACTTCGTAGGCTTCAGTTGCCTCTTTGAATTTTTCTTCCGCTTCTTTATCACCCTTATTTTTGTCAGGGTGGTATTTGATGGCTAACTTACGATAGGCGCTCTTGATCTCATCATCAGAGGCACCTTTCGAAACGCCTAATACTTCGTAGTAACCACGGTCGCTCATTGTTTTACTTCTTTATCTCTATTTATTTTTTATCTTCATCAACGACAGTGTAATCAGCATCGACTACCTTCTCGCCACTTGCATTGGAACCACTAGCACCTTGGTTTGCACCCGCACCAGCTTCTGCACCAGGAGCTCCTTGTTCAGGACCTGCTTGGCTATAGATTTTTTGTCCAATTTGCATCGCAACTTGTTGGATGGAATCTCTAGAAGCTTTCATACGTTCGAGGTCACCAGATTCCATTGCTTCACGGCCACGTTTGATTTCGTCCTGAGCTCTTTGTTTTTCTGATTCGTCGAGTTTGTCAGCGGATTCACCGATGGTTTTTTCCAATTGGTAAACAATTGCTTCCAATTCGTTTTTCGTATCAGCGGCTTCGCGAAGTTTTTTATCTTCTTCTGCGTGAGCTTCTGCATCTTTTACCATCTTTTTGATTTCTTCTTCAGAGAGTCCGGAAGAAGATTCAATACGAATCTTTTGTTCTTTACCAGTTCCCAAATCTTTTGCAGACACGTGAACGATACCGTTTGCGTCGATATCGAATGTTACTTCGATTTGCGGAACTCCACGTGGAGCCGACGGAATACCAACTAAGTCAAAACGACCAAGTGTTCTATTGGCACTTGCCATTTCTCGTTCTCCTTGTAATACATGAACGGAAACAGTTGTTTGGTTGTCTGCTGCAGTCGAGAACACTTGCGATTTTCTTGTAGGAATGGTTGTGTTTCTTTCGATGAGTTTTGTCATCACACCACCAAGAGTTTCAATTCCGAGTGATAGTGGAGTGACATCGAGTAACAATACATCGGTTACATCACCTGCAAGAACACCACCTTGGATCGCAGCACCAATTGCTACTACTTCATCAGGGTTTACTGATTTGTTTGGTTCTTTAGCGAAAATTTCTTTCACAAGTGCTTGTACCGCTGGGATACGAGTGGATCCACCCACGAGGATGACTTCATCGATTTCACTTGCAGACAAACCCGCATCTTTTAATGCATTGATACATGGAATACGTGTTCTTTCGACAAGAGATCTTGTGATTTCATCAAACTTTGCTTTGGTGAGAGTCATATCCAAGTGTTTTGGACCAGAAGCATCCGCAGTGATGAATGGAAGGTTGATTTGAGTAGAAGATGTTCCAGACAACTCGATTTTAGCTTTTTCAGCAGCTTCTTTCAATCGTTGTACTGTGTTTTTATCTCCAGAAATATCAATTCCCGTTTGTTTTTTGAATTCGTCGATCATCCACTGCATGACCACGTTATCAAAGTCGTCTCCACCAAGATGAGTATCACCGTTAGTTGATTTTACTTCAAATACACCGTCACCAAGCTCAAGGATAGAAACATCAAATGTTCCACCACCTAAGTCGTATACAGCGATCTTTGCATTGGTTTTTTTCTTATCAAAACCATAAGCAAGAGCCGCAGCAGTAGGTTCGTTAATGATCCGTTCTACTTCTAGACCAGCAATACGACCAGCGTCTTTTGTTGCTTGTCTTTGTTCGTCATTGAAGTAAGCAGGAACTGTAACGACTGCTTTTTTTACTTCATGACCAAGAAAGTCTTCTGCTGTTTTCTTCATTTTTTGAAGAACACGAGCTGCAATTTCTTGTGGAGTGAATTCACCTGAAACGGTTTCAAATTTCACACCATCATTTCCAGCACGGATCACTTTGTATGATACCATCTTTGCTTCATCACCAGCTTCGTTAAAACGACGGCCGATAAAACGTTTCGCAGAACGAATTGTATTCACCGCGTTTGTGATCGCTTGGTTTTTTGCAAATTGTCCAACAATGGTTTCACCCTTTGCTGTAAAAGCAACAATCGAAGGAGTGGTTCTTGCCCCTTCAGAGTTTTGAATGACAACGGGATCTCCACCTTCCATTACCGCTACACATGAGTTAGTGGTTCCTAAATCGATACCTATGATTTTTTCCTTAGACATAGTCTTTCTCCTTCTTACTTATATTAACTTTGTGGTTTTCCCACTTTCACACGTGCAGGACGAATGGATTGTTTGTTCTCACCTTCTTCATGGTAATAACCAGCTTGATAAGTTTCTACAACAGTCTCTTCTGTGAACTCTGCACTTTCCTCGGAAGCAATTGCTTCCATGAGCATAGGGTCAAACGGCATTCCTTTCGGATCCAATCGTTTGATACCTTCTCTTTCCAATACGGAATAAAATTCCTTTTGTACCATCTTGATGCCTTCAACAAAAGCGACTACTTCAGGTGTTTGGTTTGGAACATTGGATACTCGCTCCAAATTATCCAAAGCACTTGTCAGTCCTTCCGCAAACTTCTTGATGGATTCTTTCCTAGCATTTAACAAATCGTTAGCTGTTCTACGTTTGTAGTTTTGAAACTCCGCACGTTCTCTCAGCCAAGAGTCCTTTAAAGATTCGATTTCTTTTTTTGCATTATCGAGTTCTTTTTCAGCACCCTCTACTGCTTGTTCAATGGCCTCATCTGAAATGGTCTGCCCTTCATCGACTTGCACATTTTGATCTTCTAGGGATTGGTTCGTTTCTTCTGCCATTTCGCCTCCTACTACCTACTCAATTTCGTTATCATTTCTGAAACTAACTTTGAAGTGAATTCAATCAAAGGTAATGCCTTGTTGTAATTCATCCTCTGAGGACCAATGATTCCCATGGAACCGATCCTCTTTTCACCCATACGGTAATTCGTTGTGATGATGGTAACACCACCTAACTTTTCATTACCGTCTTTTCCAATGATGGTATAAACACCATCCATCGGGACATACTCGCTAAAAAATTCTTTGAGGAACTGTTTTTCATCAAAAAGATGCAGGATGTTTTCTAATTGTTCCTCTTCATCCTTAAAGTTTTCGTATAAATTTTTTAATCCATCGATATACAAGTTATCAACAGACATACTATCAGATCCCATAGCTCGTGCAATGGAAGGTGCAAATTGAGTGAATCCTTCTGGACCTTCCTTTTTCATCATCATCTGAGGGATCAGATTACTTTGAATTTCATGAACATCAAAACCTTTGACGTTATCATTCAAATACCTTGAAATTTGGTACAGGCTCTCTTGTGAGATGTGAAAATCGAAAAATATATTTCGATTGAGCACTGTCCCTGACCGCATCACAAGGATCATCAGAACTTCTCCACCATTTACATGGATGAGTTCTATATGTTTTAAAGTGTCGAGTGATCCTTCTGGACCTAACACCACACTTGCTGATTGCGAAAGAGAAGCTAAAACCTTGGAGGTTGCAATGAGAACCTGGTCCAAACGAAATTGCATCCGAAGATACTCTTCTTGGATCCTTTGTTTTTCACGCATCGTGAGCTCAAATAGAGTCACAAGGCTATCCACATACAACCGATACCCACGTTCTGTTGGCACACGACCACCAGAAGTATGACGAGCTACGATGTAACCCATATCCTCCAGTTCTGCCAAGCAGGACCGAATGGTCGCAGGCGATAGTCCGATATCGTATTTTTCAGAAAGGGTTTTGGAGCCGACAGGTTTGTTGTCTGAAACAAACTCCTCAACCAATGCTTTCAAAATGGAACGATGTCTAGGGGAAAGGTCCATAGCCTCCAAGCACTTCCTTTAGCACTCTGATGATTAGAGTGCTAATCTATGCTTAAAGTTTACGAATTTCCGTTTTTTTCGTCAAGCAAGATGTCCATCTCAGTTGGGAATTTTAGCAGACTTTCTGGGAAACTGCTAAAATTTTTCAAACTGGGTAGACTTGGATCCGGTTTCGGCCGTGATTTTTTGCCTGGTAGAGGGCAATGTCAGCAAACTTCAGAACTTCTTCTGGTTTTTGGATGGGGTGCACCTTGGTGTACCCAATGCTTAGGGTGATGTTCAGATAGTAGTTATCAAAGATAAAAAAGCGGTGAGTTTCGACCGATTCACGGAGTCGGTCAAGGACAATGGTTGCCCCTTCTGTGGTCGTGTCTGGCAAGATACACCCAAATTCCTCTCCACCGAGCCTACCCACTGTGTCCTCTTCCCTCAGGCAATCCACAAAGATATTGGCCATTTTTTTGAGAACAAGATCCCCAATGTCGTGTCCGTAAGTGTCATTGATCACTTTAAAATGGTCAATGTCCATCACCGCAAGCACCGATTCCCGATTACGGCGTTTGACTGTCGCAATGGTTTTTTGGAGGGTATCAGCGAAGGAACGACGGTTTGGCAACATCGTTAGTTCGTCCATATAGGCCAAACGTTTCAAACTATTGATGAGTACATTTTTTTGTTCTTCTAAACGCCTACGTTCTCTCACATCTCGGATGATCGCAGCATAGTACTCTTTGTTCTCTTGGTGGATGGTAAAAGCACGAATTTCCACGGGAATCGTGCCTTTTGGTTTTGTGATGAGTTCTAATTCTTTTAAAAATCCTGCAATATAATGTGCTTCGTTGGAACTAACAAAAGCTTCAATTGAAGTTTGTTCTCCTTTTTCATTCGGTGGGAATAAAAAAGAAAATGATTTTCCAAACAATTCGTCTTCTGAATAACCAGTTAACGACTGTAACGCTATGTTACTAAATAATATCTTTTGATTTGTGTCTAAAACGACAATTGCATCGATGGATTGGGAAACAATTTCCTTCGCCAGTGTCTCTGTATTAAATTCATTCATTTCCCCAAATTTCCCCATTTCCTTTTTCACTTCGGAATGAATCCCGCCATTTATGGATGTGACGAAAATTGATCTCAGGTTGATTCACCCTAAATTCTTTTTTCGGCAAAACCTTCATTGGTTTTGGATTCAGACTCTGATACCAATAAGCAACAGAGATCAAATCTAAGGTCAAGGAATTTGCATGACCATGTTCTAGTAAGAATAGGAAATTTTTTTCAAACCGAATGGGGGATTCTACCCAAAATCGATACAAATGGGTTCTGCCCAACCATCCAATCGAGTCAGAAACCCTAGGGTATCCAAAATAAGGATGCATAAACACTTCTTTCGGTGACCATGCTGTATTAAATACATCTTCAGTTCCCGTTCCTTTTAGTGTAGCAGTTGTTTGGTTGCCATCTATAAAGATTAGATCATCTCCTTCGCCATACCACAGAGGAGTAGGAGAATCCACATATAAATTAAGTCCAATGAATTGGCCTTTTCCTTCAGTTTCGAGTACAGAGAAGTAGTTTTCTTTTACAAATTTTGTTTTCTCAGTTTCCCCAAGTATTCCCCATTCATTTTCCCTTTGGTTCGTAGTGTTTGGTTTGGTGATACTTCTATTCCATTGTGCATGGAATCGTAATGGAGATTCGAGAGGTGATTTCCATTCTTCATAATCAATGTAAAAGTAAAAATTACTAATGTCCTCATCCGATTCATTTTCAATTTGAATTTTGGCGTTTGATTCAAATGGCATTGGAAAATATGAGTTCATTGACTTTCCTTTTTTGGGTGCTGCGACAAGTGGTAACGAGTTGAGTATGTATTCTTCTCCCCAACCCTGTCCAAAAAATTCACCTAACGGAACTTCTACGGATGGAAAAGAATGATTATCCCAAAACATTCGAATCACAACATTTTTCCGTGCCATTGGGTCTTTACTTGCCAACGTCATCCAAATGTGTTTGATCACCCCTCGGCCTTTGATTTCAGCAATTGTGATCGTTGACTTTTTCGGAATTTTGATAAAATCATCATTTCCATTTGTTGGATCGACACTTGAGATCCTCTTGTTTTGGTAGGTTTTTTCCTTCCAAATCGAAGACTCCCAACCATCACTGAACAAAGGATTGGCGAAATTAAATCCAAGTACAAACAAGATTAACCAAAAACGGATTCCAAATGAAGATTGATTCGTAACCATAATGACCTAACTTAAAAAATCTATTTCCCGTGTAGGATTAAAACCGTTTCACAAGCCAAAGGAATATCCCCGCTTGGACAAGTGATTGTAAAAAAATTTCAAATAAAACATAAATATGGATCGTAATGGTCACTTCAGAAATCATAAATACCATCCCTTCCAAACTACCGACGGAAGGAGAAATTGCTGCGAGTCCTCCTAAAATAGTTCTCATCCATACCAAAACAAACATTTGTTTGTTGAAAGGTTGTTTCTGAAACCAGTCCCAAATCAGATGTAAAAAACTCACAATCAGTAGTGCTTGGAGGAGTAAGGATGGAAATAACCAAGTCATTGCTCTCGACCAAGCAGCACCATCACTCGATGTTACCAAAAAAAGAGGAAACACAGCCGAATCACCTTCATAATACTCTTTCATCACCAATTGAAAGTAAGGGATAGAAACGAGGAGATAAGCCAAAAGATGGCTGAAAATAAACTGAATTGTGATTTTAATCTTCGGATTCATGTTAAAGTTGTCCAATAAGGTAATCTTTACATGATGAAATCAGAACTCAAGGCAAAACTGCAACGGACCTTTCCAAAAGCCAAAACAGTCTCTTCTGGAAGGTTGTTTACCCGTCAGTTGAGTAACCTGATCGACGATTCCATACGACAAGTTTTTTTGGAAGTATCAAACGGAATCCCCATAAAAGACCACCTTTGTCTCATTGCCGTAGGAGGTTATGGAAGAAGGGAACTTGCACCTTTTTCGGATATTGATTTATTATACCTTCATGATGGAAAACTTTCAGACAAAATCTTAAGTGAAATCATTTCCAAAATCAATACGTTCTTATATAACAATGATAAGGAAGTGGGTCATAGTTGCCGTACAATCAAAGAATCATTTTTATACTTAAACCAAATCGAAACCTACCACGCAGTTCTAGATGCGAGGTTTCTAGTAGGATCAGAAGTTTTATTCCAAAAATTTAAAACCGAATTCCTTGGAAAAATTCCTGAAAAAACCATCAAAGAATACAATGAATGGAAACTATCTTATCTAAGAGAAAGAATTATCAATTCTTATAATCCAATTTTACTTTCAGAACCCAATATTAAAAACGATCCATTAGGACTTCGTGATATCCAACAAATGTATTGGATCGAAAAAACAAATCCACTCGCAGATAGTGCTGATGGTGGGATTTTTGATTTTTATTTAATTGGTGATAGTTTAACTCTACTTTCAGCTTATGATTTTTTACTTTTAACAAGATCAGCTCTCCATATCATCAGTGGCCGAAAAAATGACAGACTAGATTTAGGCTTACAAGCTGAAGTTGCTGAGTTTTTAGGATTTGGTCCTAAGAACGAAATTAAAACCTTAGAACGTTTTATGAGCCAATTTTATAAAGCACAAAAGGATGTTTATTTTTATATTGGAACGTATCTGGATGAAAAAACCAATCTGAATAAAAAACGGATCCACAAAGAACTTTCCAATCCAGATACTTTATATGATGACATCATTCAATTTTTCAGAGAATCACAAAAAAACGAAGAAGAACCATCTCGGATCGATTTAAATGAAATTCGATTTGCATCTCATTTTCTAGATGATGATTTTAAAAATCAAAAATCGGTCTTGGATTGTTTTATGGAGATGTTACGCCACAAAAAACGAATCGGGCATACACTCACTCTCATGCATGAATGTAATGTACTTGGCAAACTCATTCCTGAATTTGGAGCTTGTACAAACTTTCCACTGTTTAGTTACCACCATCAATACACTGTCGATGAACATACTTTACTTATATTACGTGAGTTAGATGTTTTGATCGCTGATTTATGGGAAGACCCTCAAGTCCAAGATGTATTTAATTCTTGCGAAAAAATTGAAATTTTAGCTCTAGCAATCCTGATTCACGATGCAGGGAAAGTAAAGGAAGGTGACCACTGCCAATACGGTGCCGAACTTGCTCTCATCATCGCGGAACGGTTTCGATTTTCAGAAGAAGATA